>NZ_DICC01000020.1:55307-80797 GCF_002415215.1 Empedobacter sp. UBA5036 | reverse complement strand
CGCTATTTCAGGACGGGACAATTATAAAACATAAAAAAGCTTCAAGAAAATTCTCGAAGCTTTTTATGTTTTATACTATTTATATTTCTAATAAACTAACCTCAATCCTACACCGAATCCCATATCGCTATCGTAATGAGTTCTGATGTGCATATTTCTGTTCAAGATATAGCTCAACTCGCCCATATATTCTTTATCTGTATTCCACATAAAACCAGCGCGAACTCGTTTTGAAATTGGAATATCCTCTCTCATCAGTTGCAAACGAACTTTTCCTGTTTGATAAATTTCGGTCTGAAAATCAATTAACATTGGTAATTTATACACAAAACCAGCACTGAATAATCCTTTGTTTCTATCTGTTTTTTGACCAAAAATATTCTTTTCTACAATTCCGTGGTCTGTTAACATTTTGTGTTGATTCCAATCAAAACCTACAAAAACTTGAAACCATTGATTTCGATCAATAAAACGTCCCAAATGTGTTTCTACTTCATAACCGTGTTCTGGTTTGTAACCAATTCCCCACTCCGAAGTAAAAGCCCAACGTGCATCTTGCACCATCAACATACCATCTAAACCATTTGTAGCGAAATCATTTTCTACCATAACATGCTTCATATTACTTTCCATTTGCAACATTTTATAAGCATGTTTTTTATTTGGTAAATTAGGATTTTGATAATCTCCAACCTCAAAAACGCGATTCATTCCGCCCATCATGTGATACAAAATATGACAATGGAAAAACCAATCACCTTCTGTATTTGCCTCAAATTCGATGACATTTGTTTCCATCGGCATAATATCCAACACGTTTTTCAGCGGAGAATATTCACCATTTTTATTAATGACACGAAAATCGAAACCATGTAAATGCATTGGGTGACGCATCATCGAATTGTTATATAAGGTAATACGCAGAATCTCACCTTTTTTGACTGGAATTTTATCCGATTCCGAAAACACTTTGTTATCCATACTCCACACATAACGATTCATATTTCCTGTTAATTCGAAACGTAATTCTTTTACAGGAGCATCTTTTGGAAGTGTTGTGTTTTCAGGTGATTTTAGCATTCCGTAATTTAAAGTGGTAATGTTTGAGGATGTATTTCCGTGCGAAGAATGATCCATTTCAACCATTTCTGAATGATTTTCAACAGAATCTTTCTTTGATTTTTTGGATTTCTTTTTCGCTTCGCCAGAAATTTCAGGATACATCACGGTGTTCATGTCCATTTGCTGTAAGCTCATTTTCATTCCCATATCGTTCATTGTTCCGTTCATATTCATCATGTCGTTCATCATCTTCATTCCTTCAAAATACTTCAATTTCGGAAGTGGTTCCATCAATTGTTTCTTTCCTTCACCAATGAACAACGAAGCCGAACCCGTTCTATCCTCAGAAGTAGCCTGAAATTCATACGACAAACCACCTTCAGGAACCGTAACTACGATATCGTACGTTTCGGAAACGCCAATAATCAAACGATCAACTTCTAAAGGTTCTACGTCGTTTCCATCATTTGCTACAACCGTAATTTTTCCACCCGCATAACGCAACCAAAAATAAGTTGATGCACCACCATTCGAAATGCGTAAACGTACTTTATCTCCTGCTTTGAATTGTTTCAGTTGACTTTCATTCTGAGCATTTATCAAGAATTTTTCGTAATAAACATCGCTCACATCCATCGCCAACATACGCTTCCATTCGTTGGTCAATTTTGTTTTGAAATGACCTTCTCGAATTGCTTCAGCATAACTTTGCGTAGAACCTTTTTTGATTCCCGCCCAATCATTTGCATTATGCAACATTCGCTGAATATTTTTTGGATTAAGATCTGTCCATTCGCTCAACATCACAGGAATTGTAGGTAAATCATCAATTCCTTTTCGGAACGTAGGATCATTTTCGCGTTTCTTCAAAATCATCGAACCGTACATCCCGATTTGTTCTTGATAACCCGAATGACTGTGATACCAATGCGTCCCGTTCTGAATAATCGGAAACGAATACGTGTACGTTTCACCAGGTTTAATCCCCATCTGCGTCAACATCGGAACTCCATCTTCCTTATTCGGCAACCACACGCCGTGCCAATGCAAAGAAGTATCTTCATTCAATTTATTATGTACACGAATGACAGCCGTATCACCTTCCGTAAACTCCAAAGTTGGCATAGGAATTTGACCATTTACCGAAATCGCTCTTTTCTCTTTTCCTGAAAAATTAACAATGGTATCACGTACATATAAATCGTATTCAACACGTTTTTGTGCCTGTAAAGCAATCACCAACGGAATAAAAAGTAAACAAAGTAATTTCCTCATGAGAATGATTTATTATAACTGACTATACTTCTTATAATTCTCCTCATTTTCGAAATAATCAACATTTCCTTGTTGATCTTTCAAAACAATATACGCATTCGCTTTATCAATTTCCTTTCCTGTAAAAGGATCTTTTGCTTTACGCGCAGTTTCATCATTCGGAATTCTTTCTACACACATATTACAACATCCATAATAGGTTTTTCCGTCATAAGGAACTTCGAACTGATTTTTGCCCATATACGCGTTGTTCACCATACAAACTTGCTTATTCGGAACTTTATCTCCCACATTGTAAGCCAAGTTTTCTGTATTTGGAGACATTTGCATATTCATATTTTCTTGATGCTCTACATGAGTAGTTTCTGGCGATGATTTTTCTTCATCTTTCTTTGAACAAGACACTAAAAAAAATGTTGCTAAAACAGAAATTCCAACAATCGATTTTATATTTTTCATTATTTCAATTTTTATTTTTTATCAATTTTCACTTTTATATTAAACCTAAATTTTTGCTCTATTTAATCGAGCAGCATTTAAAATGACAGAGACAGAGCTCAAACTCATCGCAGCTGCAGCCACCATTGGTGATAATAGAATTCCGAAAAATGGATACAATAATCCTGCTGCAACTGGAATCCCTAATACATTATAGATAAAAGCAAAAACTAAATTTTCTTTAATATTTCGCATCATTTTATGACTCAATACAATACTTTTATACACGCCAATCAAATCACCTTTCAATAAAGTAATATCCGCACTTTCAATAGCCACATCGGTTCCTGTTCCCATCGCAATCGAAACATCAGCTTGTGCCAATGCAGGAGCATCGTTTATTCCATCGCCCGCCATCGCAACCACTTGTTGTTTGTCTTGCAAATCTTTGATCGTATTCAGTTTTTCTTGAGGTAAAACTTTCGCTTTAAAATGCTCAATACCGACTTCTTTAGCTACTTTCAAAGCTGTTTGCTCATTATCGCCCGTCAGCATCATTACATCTACTTTTTGCGCTTTTATTTTATGAATTGCTTCTTTCGATGATACTTTTATTTCGTCAGAAGTTTCAAATGCAGCCAACACTTTTCCGTTTACACCCAAGAAAGATAGAGTGTTCGTACTATCCACTTTTGGTACTTGAAGCCCTGCAAATGTCATCAATCCTTCGTTACCCAAATACACTTCTTTTCCGTCTACCAAACCTTTTACTCCTTTACCTGCTAAATCTTCAAAATTCTGAATCGAATGCAAGTTCAAGCTTTCTTTTTCAGCCGCATGAACAAAAGATTGCGCCAATGGATGTCCACTATTTTGGTTCATACTTGCTGCTAAAAGCAATACTTCATTTTTATTTGCTCCTTCAAACGGAATGATATTCACCACTGCAGGTTTTCCCTCAGTAATCGTACCTGTTTTGTCAATCGTTAAAGTTGTTACTTTGTTCAAGCGCTCTAAAGCTTCGGCATTTTTTACCAAAACACCATTTTTTGCACCTTTACCAACTGCAACCATCACCGACATTGGCGTAGCCAAACCAAGGGCGCATGGACAAGCCACTATCAACACCGCTAAAGCATTAGCAATGGCAAATGCCACACGATTTTCATTGCCAAAAATCCACCATGCAAAGAAGGTTACTAAAGCAATAACCATAACAGTAGGTACAAATATTTTGGAGATTTTATCAACGACTTTTTGAATCGGAGCTTGACTTCTACTTGCTTGATTCACCATATCAATGATTTGGGCCAATAAAGTTTCTCCACCTACTTTGGTTGCTTTCATCAAAAAGGTTTTACTTCCATTTATTGTTCCCGCAACCACTTCATCGTCAACCGTTTTTGAAACAGGAGTTGGTTCACCCGAAATCATACTTTCATCAATATCTGCAAAACCTTCGGTTATAATTCCATCAACAGGAACTTTATCCCCTGGTTTTACACGCAGAATATCATCTAATTGAATTTGATCAATACTTACCTTTTCTTCTTTTCCATTAACAATTCTAAAGGCTTCATTCGGTGATAATTTAATCAACTCTTTTAAGGCTGAATTGGTTTTAGAATGTGCTTTTGCCTCCAACATTTGTCCCAACATTACCAATGTTAAAATCACTGCTACCGACTCAAAATATAACGCTACTTGACCGTGATGCGTTTTGAACTCCGAAGGGAATAAATGTGGAAAAAATAAGCCCACTACCGAATACAAAAATCCAGCACCAGCACCCAAACCGATTAAACTGAACATATTGAGATTCCATGTTTTGAAAGAAACCCAAGCTCGTTGGAAAAATGACCAACATGTATAAAAAATGATGGGTAAACACAGTGCAAACTGAATATAAGCTGATATTTGAGGACTCACAATTTTGCCAATTGGGTTACCTGGTAGCATTTCGCCCATTGCTAAAATGAAAATAGGAACGGTTAGCACCATAGAAATCCAAAACATTTTTCGGGTATGATGATAGGCATCATCAGTCGAATCAGTTTGTACCATAGGAATTAGATCCATTCCACAAATCGGACAAAAACCAGGTTGATCTTTGATGATTTCGGGGTGCATCGGACAGGTATATTCGTTTGATAAGTTCAACTTTTCTTCTTTTATCAAATGCATTCCACAAACCGGACAATTACCAGGTTTGTCGTAAGTTTTATCACCTTCGCAATGCATCGGACAATAATATTCGTCGCCAGAATTTGCTTTTTTAGGAGCTATTGCAGATGTAACTTCATTTGTATTGTGTTGGGCATGTGAGCAATTCGCGTGATCGTGCTTTATTGTTTCTGTTACTTCTTGTTTTTTATGTGAACAAGAAGCCTCATCGACAGTCGAATTAATTTCTAAATTTTCCTTTTTCATCAAATGCATTCCACAAACCGGACAATCTCCAGGTTTGTCGTAAGTTTTATCACCTTCGCAATGCATCGGACAATAATATTCGTCTACAACAATTTCCGCTTTTTTGTGTGAACACGAATCCGAAATTGATTTAGACTCGTTAGATAAGGTTTCGGTAGTTGCATTTTCGGATATTTCTACCAAAAACATCCCGCATTTCGAGCATTTATCTCCTTGATTACCGATCACTTCTGGATGCATTGGACAAGCATAACCTGGCGATTTTTTGTGCATTTGATGATTTTCCATTTAAATGTTTTTTTTAAATTGGTTTACAATTTATCAACTGTGCTTCCACATGTCAACATCATATTTCCGTAAAATGGATTTTTAATATCCGAATCTTTACTCAACCAATTCGAACCTCCATTAAACATTGGACAATTTTGATAATAAAGTGTATATCCAAGATTTGCTTTTTGAGCTAATTTGAACATTGGTTGTGATAATTTCGCAAAAGTTGTACGCTGTTTCTCAATGTTTTTTTCTTGCGATAATTGTTTCGAAGTTGCTTCTAAATCATTCAAAACTTCCATCCAAACCATATGCGATTCATGCGAAAGTTTACCCATTTCTACAGTAGAAATTGATTTAGAAAATACAGTAATTTGTTTCGAGATTTCACTTTCATTTGCTTTTACAAAAGCATCTTTCAATGAAAAATAAGCATCAAAAACGTGCGACAATTGATTTTTTTGTTGAGAAGTTTCAGTTTGATTATGATTAGGATGATCCATTTCTTGATGATTCATCACCATTTTTTTATCACGAGAATATTGACAATCTTTTTCCAATTTCGCATAAGCTTCATCAGGCGCCATATACTCTGCATTATCAAAACCTGCTAGCGCGATGTTTTTCAAGATTTCGTTCGAATTTGTTTTTGATTTATTATACGAAATCGAAGCTGTTTGAGTTATTGTGTCAAAATCTACTTTCGAAATTCGAGGTTGATTTCCTGCTTTTTCAATTAATTCTTTTGCATTTGCACAACTTCCTTTCACTTGAAATTGTTTGGTTTCTTGATTTTTAAATTGTGCATTTGCAGCAAAAGCAAGAAAACTTCCGATGATTAAAAAACTATATTTTTTCATGATTTTTAATTTAGATTTTATCAATTGGTCGACGCGTATGTTTGCTCAATTGTTTGAAAACAGAAGGTGTCAAACCAGTTACTTTTTTGAATTGTGCACTAAGATGTGCTACACTCGAATAATTCAATTGAAACGCAATTTCGCTCAACGATAATTCATCATAAATCATTAATTCTTTGACTTTTTCGATCTTTTGTTGAATAAAATATTTCTCAATTGTTTGCCCTTCCATTTCCGAAAAAAGATTCGAAATATATTTATAATCTAACTTCGTTTGTTCACTCAAATAATCAGATAAATTAACTTTCAGTTCGTTATTTTCTTGATGAACCAATTGAATAATCAATGTTTTAATTTGTTCAATCAACTTGCTACGTTTATCATCAATCAACTCAAAACCAACCTCTTCCAATTCATTTCGAACCAATTCTAATTGATTAGAATTTATCGGATTTTTCAATTCAACTTCTCCCAATTCGATATGATTTGTTTCGATGTTATTCATCTTCAAAATTCGTCCAACCACTACTTTACAGCGATGACAAACCATATTTTTTATAAATAATTTACTTGTATTTTCCATAATATATTCTTCAAATTTGAGCGATTTATTTCACTTAAATTTACAAAATCTTATGTTACAAATTTCGTACAACTTCAGCTCAAAAGATTATACAATTTGCAAGATGATGTATATAATTTTCAGATTACTCATTTTTCATTAACCTATTCTTTATAAATGAATTACCAAAATCATCTGTTTTTTGAATATATTTGGTTAGAAAAATAATTTCTCAAAACAATAAATTCTATGACAAAAAAAGAACTAACTCCAATAGAACAAAATAACTGCATTCAGATTTTGAAAGAACGTTTTGAGAAAAATATGCATCGACATCAAGATTTAGATTGGCAAAAAATAGAAGAAAGTATCATTAATCAACCTGAAAAAATTTGGTGTTTGCATCAAATGGAAATTACTGGTGGTGAACCTGATATTATTTTTTATGAGGATAAAACAGACGAGTATTATATTGTAGATTGTTCGGCAGAAAGTCCGAAAGATCGTAGAAGTTTAGCGTATGATTACGAAGGACAGACGTCTCGCAAAGAGCATCAACCAAAAAATAATGCGATAGATGTTGCAAAAAGTATGAAAATTGAATTATTGACCGAAGAAGAATATCGTTTGTTGCAAGCTGTAGAAATTGTAGATCAAAAAACCTCAAGTTGGTTAAAAACTCCTGAAAAAATTAGAGAATTAGGCGGCGCTATATTTGGCGATTATCGTTACGGAACTATTTTTATTTATCACAACGGCGCACAATCTTATTATGCAGCTCGTGGTTTTAGAGGAATTTTAAAAGTTTAAAAACTATGAAATTTGCATTTCCATTAATTGTTTTCCTTTGTGGTTCAATTCTATTTATTATTGGCATTTTGTGTAAAATCACACATTTTTACTTTATTATTTCTGCAAATTTGATGTTATTTTTAGCTTCCATTATTCAAATCATTGGAGTTATCATCTTCATTTTCAAATTAATTATTCCTCTTAAAAAAGACACCTCTATAAATTCTTGATTGCATCAAAACCAAGATTATTTCTTTAATAAAAAATCACCATAAAAATCAGGAATATCACTCGAATAAATAGCAGATGCGACTTCTTCTATTAGATAATCAACCTTGACAATTTCAGCTTCAATCTTCTGCTCATCCAAAGTTAGAATTGTATAAGTTGCTTTCCTATCATCTTCCTTGCTTCTGCCTACAGAACCACTATTTATGAATAAAATATTCGAAACCTGCTGAATATAAGATTGATGCGTATGCCCCATCACCAAAGCATCTATATTTTTATCTTTCAAAAAAGAATACATCATTTGCTTATCATCGGTTTCATACACATATTGGTCGTTAGTCTCTAAACTTGCATGAACAAGTAATATTTTCTTAAACGAATTCCCAGTTTTAAATACCAATTCAAGTTGATAAGGTAAATTGCCTAACCATTCTTTATGTTCTAAACTGATGGTTCTTTTACTATGATTAATCGCTTCAAATCTATTTTTAGTTTCAATATCGTCATGATGTAAAAGCGGAAATAAAGGTAAATCTAAAGCAATTCGGTCATCGTGATTTCCTAATAAACATGGAATTTTATTCTTGATAAAAAAAGAAATAACTTCATTACTCCAAGGTGCAAAATCAACTAAATCTCCTAAACAATAAATTTGATTGATATTCTTATCCTTAATATCCTTTAAAACTTCATTCAAAGCCAATAAATTTCCATGAATGTCACTAATAATTGCAATCTTCATCATTTCTTCCCACATTAAAAAAACTAATTTAGATTTTTTATTACAAACTAAAAAACAATTATTCTCTCCAATTCTATGATTATTATCAAATTACTTTTATCTCTAAAACAATATTTACAGATCAGTTAATTTTAATTGTATACATTTATTTTAAATTATTCTAAATAAATATTGTCTAACTAAATCTTTTTCCTAATATTTGTATTTTAATTTAGACTTAATACAAATAACAATGAAAAAACTATTTATTTCTACTGCAATCTTAGCTCTATTAGCAAGCTGCACGAATAAAGAAGCAAAAAATGAATCGACTGAAGAGGTAAAAACAGAGAATGCGATTTCGAACGAAAAAATTGTTTCTTTAAATGGAGCAATTACTGAAATTTTAGCTGATTTAGGAGAAGAAAATAACCTTGTTGGTGTTGATGTAACAAGTACCTACCCTACTTCTGTAAAGGAAAAAGCGACAGATTTGGGACATACTCGTTCTTTGTCAATCGAGGCTTTATTGGCTTTGAAACCAACAAAAGTATATGCGACAGATAAAGACCTGAATCCAGAACAAATTGCTCAACTAAAAAATGCTGGAATCCAAACTGAAATTATCAAACAAGATTATTCAGTTGAAGGAACGAAAGAGTTAGTAAAAACGGTTGCAACGTCTCTAAATAAACAAGATTTTGATGCTATTACTACTATAATTGATACAGATTTAAAAGCTGTAAAACCTTTAGCTACAAAACCAAAAGTATTGTTCATATACGCTCGTGGAGCAGGAAACTTGATGGTTGCTGGAACAAACACACCAGTGGAAAAAATTATTGGAATTGCTGGTGGACAAAATGCTATTACAGAATTTGAAGATTTCAAACCATTAACGCCAGAAGCGGTTGTAAAATCAAATCCTGATTATATTTTGATGTTTGACAAAGGCTTAGAAAGTATTGGTGGCGTTGACGGCGTATTAAAATTAGAAGGTGTTGCTTCTACAAATGCAGGAAAAAACAAAAAAATCATCGCGATGGATGGTCAATTGGTTTCTGGATTTGGACCACGTGTCGGACAAGCAGCAGCGCAATTAAATCAATTACTTCAAAAATAAAAAAGTCTAAAACAATATGTATCCGCAAATCAGAATACATCTTTCTTTGTTAAGTCTAGGCATCTTTGGTCTTGCAATTCTTGCATTATTCTTGGGTGTTTATCAATTTAACGAATCCATCCTATCCATCATCAATAAAGCGATTACCAATAGAACTGCAATCAACGACAGCGATTATTATGTGCTTTTCGATTTACGATTACCACGTATTATTATGTCTATTTTAGTTGGCTCAGGTTTGGCAGTTGCAGGAACTTGTCTACAAGGTATTTTCAAAAATCCGTTGGCATCTCCAGACTTGATTGGGATTACATCAGGAAGTATTTTATTTGCTGCAATTACAATTGTTTTGGGAGGATATATCAAAGATTTTGTTCCAGAAATTATCCATTACTCATTGCTTAGTTTGATGGCATTTGTCGGCGCTATGTGTTCCACAGTTTTTGTGTATAAAATTTCTTCACATCATCAAAAAACAAATATCACCATTTTACTGTTAGCCGGAGTTGCCATTTCTGCTTTATGCGGATCTGCAACCGGATTGTTAACCTATCTATCATCAGAAGAAGAATTACGCAACCTAACATTTTGGACATTAGGTAGCATTGCAAGTGCCAACTGGGACAAAATCTTAATTTTAACAATCGTGGTTAGTGTAAGTTTTTACTTTTTAATTGGAAAAGGAAAAATATTAAACGCGATGATGTTGGGCGAAAAAGATGCTGAACATTTGGGAATTAATGTCGAAAAAACGAAAAGACAAATCATTGTTTTTTCAGCTTTATTAGTCGGAACAATTGTTTCTTTTACAGGAACAATCGGATTTGTAGGATTAATCGTTCCGTATATTTTACGATTAGTCTTCAAATCAAATTATGTGATCATTCTTCCATTATCTGCATTTTTAGGCGCAATTTTAGTCATTGTTGCAGATACAATCAGTCGAACATTGGTTGCTCCATCCGAAATTCCAATCGGAATTTTAACTTCGTTAATGGGCGCACCAGTGTTTATTTCAATTTTAATGAATTATAAAAAATCATTGTAATGTTAGCGGTAGAAAATATTAATTATCAACACAAATCATTCAAGATTTTAGATACGATTTCATTTGATGCAAAAGCAGGAAAAATGATTGCAATCGTTGGACCAAACGGTGCAGGAAAATCGTCTTTATTGAGCTATATTGCGAATGAAATTGAACCAAATGCTAACCTAATTCGACTAAAAGATATTGCCTTAAAAAATTGGAAAAAAGAAGATTTACCGCAACATAAAGCAAAATTTTCTCAACATCAACCAACGGACATTCCACTTACAGTGAAGGAAGTTGTACTGATGGGACGTTATCCATATTTCCAAAATTCACCTCAACAACAAGACATCGATGCGGTTGATTATTGGATGATCAAAACCGATATCAATCATTTAAAAGACAGGGATTACATTCATCTTTCTGGTGGCGAAAAACAGCGTGTACATTTGGCGCGCGTTTTTGTGCAATTGGAAAATGAAGTCAATCAAAAACTACTATTATTAGACGAACCTTTGAATAATTTGGACGTTTCTCATCAATTTAATTTGTTAGAAATTCTGAATGATTTTAAACAAAAAGGAAACTTAGTGATTTTGGTAATGCACGACCTTAATTTGGCTTCTCAGTTTGCTGATGAAGTGATCTTGATGAACAAAGGAAAAATTGTTTATCAAGATAGTCCAGAAAAGGTTTTCCTACCAGAAATCATTTCCAAAATTTATAGATTTCCTTGTACCATTTGTAAAAATCCAATCGACCAAAAACCACTTATTTTATTCGGTAAAAAAACAATTACAATGAACACACTTACAGATTTAAAACAACAATGGGAAGATTTGAAAGCAAATCAACCTAAAATTAGAATACGTAACGCAGCGAAAGAACTTGGTGTTAGCGAAATGGAACTTTTAGCAACGCAATTAGGTGATAATGTTACAAAATTAAAACCTGAATTTGCTGCGATTTTACAAGAAATAGAGTCACTTGGAAAAGTGATGGCTTTGACGCGCAACAACGAATGTGTGCACGAACGCAAAGGTATTTATCTGAATCCTGATTTTTCTTCGCCTCACGCACAACTTTTTGTTGGGGAAGATATTGATATGCGAATTTTCTTGAATCATTGGAAAACAGCTTTCGCAGTTGTAGAAAAATCTGAACATGGAGAACGCAAAAGTTTACAATTTTTCGGGAAAGATGGCGAAGCAATTCACAAAATATATTTGGTTCCGCAAAGTAATGTAGAAGCGTTTGATGCATTGGTTGAGAAATACAAAGACGAAGATCAACAAACGATTCCTGCAACAGAAATTATCGAAAATAATGTTACAGAAAAACCTGATAACGAAATTGATGTTGAAGGTTTTCAACAAGCTTGGGTTGAGTTGAAAGACACGCACAATTTCTTTATGATGTTGCGCAAATTCGGCGTTACACGTACGCAAGCGTTGCGTTTGGCTCCGACAGATTATCATGCAAAACAAATTTCGAATAAAGCAATTGTTCAGTTCTTAGAAAAATCTGCCGAAACACAAACGCCAATCATGGTTTTCACAGGAAACAAAGGAAATATTCAGATTCATACAGGCGAAATTAAACGTACGATGTGGCACGAAAACTGGTTCAATATTTTAGATCCAGATTTTAATATGCATTTGGATATGTCAAAAATTGCCTCTACTTGGATTGTTAGAAAACCTACTGAAGACGGTATTGTAACAGCGATTGAAGTTTTTAACGATAAAGGCGAAATTATTGTTCAATTCTTTGGAAAAAGAAAACCAGGTATTCCTGAATTGGAGCAATGGCGCGAGATTGTTGCTGAATTGAAATAATAAGAATCTAACCTAACTTATACTTTCACACTAAATATTTTACCCGATTAATAGAAATGTTAATCGGTTTTTTTAATGTACTATTGTTTAGTCTTTCATCAAGAGTTTTATATATTTGATTATGCTAACGACAAAAGAAAAAATAAAATTCATTTTCAAACCTTATATATTAAGTATGTTGATTTTTTCAGTAGGATTTACACTATTTTTTACTCTTCTGAAAACCATCTTTCTTGATCATATTGATCTATTTATTGTAGATTTTATTGTTCCAGCTATATTTGGATTCATATATGTTTTTGCCTATTTATTCAAATTTTCTTTTCAAAACTTAGTGTTTGATAATAAATTAAATTTTACACGTTTAGTTTTATTCTGTACAATAACACCTTTACTTTTACTTCAACTTACCATCTCAAAATACTTACTGATTGAAGAGTTGATAGAACCATTAATGATATTTATTTTTTCAGAAATATTTACTCTTTTTGTTTTTTTGATTAGCCTAAAATTCGCGAAAGTAAAATTTAATAACCAACTTTATAATTCTTTCTAACTTATCAATTTTTAAAACATTATAAAATCACATAATAAAAAAAGGTCGTCTTTCTAGACGACCTCACACAAAGAGACAAATAAAGTACTCAAAACTTTATTTCAAAACTATTTTTTTCGTTTCAACTTTATCGGCAGATTGTACTTTTACAATGTAAATTCCAGCCGAAAGTTTACTTAATTGTATTGTTTTATTTGTAAATGATGACGTTGGTTGATAGCTTTCTTGATGCACCAATTGTCCATTTATCGCATAAATCTGAATATTTAACGGAGACGATTTCGCTTCTTGCGAATTGTACACCAAACCAATTGTTTTAGGTTGAGAAGTGGTATAAATTTCAAACTTCGTTTTGGCTAATTCTGTTGTTCCTAAATTAGTTGTTACATTTTCGTAATCGAATGTTATTTTTCCTGTAGAAGTTCCTTCAAACGTTTTGAAAACCAATTTATAAATCTGATTCGTAGATGTATTTTTGATAAAATGATTAATAGGATTCACAACATAAGACCAACCCGATAAGGTTTTCCAATTATACCCAACCGCATTAATATCTGCTACATAAGCCGTATCATCAGCAGGATTTCCAGATTCTGTTTTAGCAACTTTTATTACATCACTTTGTAAAACTCCTGTTACAGAATACATCACAACATCACCATCATTTGTTGTAAGAGGCGTAATGTATTTTGTAAATTTTAGATCCCATTTACTTTGGTCTGGCTCTGGTGTAACTGCTTTATCAGTCAATAAACTATAGTAATTAAACAAATTGTTTGGATTTGTCTTATGAGCTAATGTAACTTTTGTATCAGCAGACCACGTTCCATTTACCAATTTAGAATACGTAAAATTATATTCGCCTAACAGAGCTGCAAAATTATCTATTTTCAATTTCACATATTCTCCTGTTGCATATTTCAAGACAAAAATGATCGAACCATTTACATAATGATTTGCAATACTATATTCTCCCCAACCGTATGTCGCAGAACCATTATTGAAAGCACCTTCTTGCCAATCTGTGTCCGAATTATACAAAGCTGTCCACGTAGATAAATTAGCAACATCAATACTATTCCATTTTGAGACATCATTCGACGCTTCGTAAACTTCTATCCCTGCGCCATCGTTTACTCTAATTCCTGTAGACATATTCGATTTTCGATAAAATGAAATATCCCAATCGTTTCTATTTACAGAATTCGTCGATTGATCTGCCAATCCGTAATAAACATCATTTGTATAACCAGCACCCATAGTAACTTCGCCTTTTATGGTTTGAGCATTTATTACAACAGATGTTAGAATGATTAATGCTAAAAGTGTAAATTTGTTTTTCATGATATAATAATTTTTTAATTGTTAATCAGAATTAGAACAGTCAATCCGAGAGATTACACTCTGACCCGTATGACTCGGATTGACGCATTCTAACCACTAATAATGAGTATGTTTATGATAAATTTATTTGATAAGTTTATATTCAAATTTTGGATAACCTCTCACACCAGAAGCATTCAGGAAGGCTAACATTTTAATTTTGTAATAATTATTTTCTGCATCTTTGATGATATAAAATCGATCCGAGAATAATTTTTGAGGAGCAGTTACTTGTCGCCAAGAATCTCCAATTGCACGCTGATCGTCTAAAAATTTTGTTTCATCAATCATCGTTTCATTAAATTTTTCGTAGGTAATTTCATTAGTTACATCTACACGATAAGCTTTTGCACCTGCTTTCAAATTATTGACCACATAATCCGAATATCCATACGAACCATTTCCTGTAATAAGATTAGTGAAAACTGTAAAATTCAAATCCCATTCTAATTTTGGAGGTTCAACATTTACAAAATCATTCGTCGTAAAACTGAAGTGAACAAAATTGTGCGTTGACGTTTTTGCTATAACTTTTTCTTTGTAAGTCGTATCATCTAAATCGGCATATTGCATCACATATTGCTCATCTTTTTTGATGAATTTCACTTTTTTCCAACCGCGCGAATTTCCAGCAACAGCCGCCGAACCAACTGCAGGCGTTGATGTTCCGACTTCGTAACCCAAATTCAGTAAATAAACTGGATTATCCGATTCTTTAATTTCCGCAATCGCCGTTTTCAAAATATCTCCAGTAGGATCGTCAACATATTCTTTGTTCGAATCTGTAAATGTACCTACCGCAACTTCGTTGATTAATTTCCCAACAGATGCTTTTGTTACTTTCGACAAATCAGTTTCGTCCAGCGCTTTTACCGCCATATAAATAGAAGTATTTAACATCACTCGGAAATTTGTTCCATTGTAAAAACCTAAATCCCAAGAATCCCTTTTTACCTTTGTTTGCGTTCCTTTACTTAAGTCAACATAAACTTGATATTGCTCATTTGGTCCGCCAATTTCCACATCCATTGTTCCGCCAATCGAATTTTCGAAAGAGATTTTTGTTGACGAATATCCTTGAACAATCGCTGATGGATAATCAATTTTTGAAATTTCAAACTGAATCGTTTTATCAGAACGATCAAATGGATAAATCAAATTCTTGAACGTAAAACTTGTCGACGTTTCACCTTTTTTGATTGGAATAATAATTTCTTGATTTGTAACTGCAACAGAAGTTGAATAATCGACATTATAAGTTGCTTTATCTTCGGTTACTTTGATATGAATTTCACCATCTCGTTCCGCAACTTTAGAATAAATTAAATTTATTGTTTTCTCATTATCAATCTTACTAAAATCTATACTTGCATCTTTAAAAGCAACAACAAAATCTTGTCCAATTGGATTGTTTTCTTCACTACACGACCACAAAAAAGAAAGACTAAACAATAAGGTATATATAAATATTTTTTTCATGAATTTTTGATTAATTAATTCCTAAATTGAACGTAAGTTTAGCGAAATACGAACGTCCATATCCATACAAAATACTTGTAGAACCTTGGCTGTGCGCACCATCATTTCCAGATGAACTGTTCAAATATTTCACATCAAAAAGATTTCTTGCACCAATTGTTAAACTAAGTTTTTTGTTCCAAAAACTTTGTCTTATTGACGCATCCATCCAGTTAAAAGCTTCTTGTTTACCTTTTACTAAAATTTGTTCACTTGTATTTGACGGATTATTTTTCAAGACAAATTGCTCTTGAGCTCCATTGTATTTATAGAAAAGTGAGAAAATTGTATTGGTTTTTGGCAAAGTGTACGAAACATTTGCATTGATTTGCGTTGAATAGAAATATTTATTTTTAACTGAATTTACAGCAACTGCTTCATCAATATCTTGCTTGATGCCTGTCAACGTAAAACCAACTCCTCCCGAAAATTGATGGACTTTGAATTGATTCAAATACGTAATACCTTGTACATCGTAATTATCAATATTACGATATTGATATTTCAATGGAGATTCTTCGACAACAATCAAATCAATCTTATCTTTCAGATTAATTTTCCACAACGATACTTTTTGCTCTAATGAATTATTTTCTCCGATATACCAATTCTTTTTTAAGTGAACAAAAGCAGAAACTCCTTTTTCTGGATTCAGATTTTCGTTTCCTTGCACATTATGATTGACGTCTACGAAATACGAATACATTTCCTCATAATTTGGCAAACGTGGTGAAGTACCAACAATCGCGCGCAATTCCCATTGTTTTCCAAATAGATATTTCGCACTCAAACTCATCACATACTGCTTATCAAATTGCTCCGAAAACATCACGCGAGCGCCTGGACGAAACGAAAGTTTATCATTTAGATTAATTTCAGAAGAAGCAAAAAAATCATACGTTCCTAATTTTCTTTCTATAGGTTTTTGGAAAAATTCTCCTGCCGAAGTTGAAGCAAAACCTTTTGTTTGATCGATTTCATAACCAAATTGAAAATCGAAATAATCATTTTTATTGATAAAATTGCTGAACATCCCTTTCGAATAATACACTTTTCGACTTTCATATTCGAATTTGTTTACATCATGTTCAACACCTTCAAGAATTTCATAATTATACGATTTCAATTTTCTTTTTTGTTCTTGATACGAAAACGAAACATCATAATTAATTGCTTTTCTAAATCGTCCTGAAGCATTTAAGTGATTGTAAATACGATCTGTTGTGTACACTCTATCTTTTCCAAAATAATCTACCGTCGCAGTTGGCGCATTCGGTGCAAGAGTTGGATTGGGATCGTAATACTTAGTTTCTTCGTTGAAATATTCGAATTTATAAAACAAACGATAATTGTCTTTTTTATATTGAACAAATGCCTTTGCTGCATTTTGTTCTTTTGGCAACCATTCGTATCCTCTCAATCCGTCATTATTAGGATAATTCTTTCCTTTTTTATCATCAAAAAATCCTTGAAAATCATTACGTGAAAAACTTAAATTAGCGTAGATTTTGTCTGAAAATTTATGCCCGATTTTCAAGGATTGTATATGTCTTCCTTTATTTTTCCAATTGTATTCATCTCCAATTGTTTCCTCTTGCAAAGTCGCAGAAATATCAAATTTATTCTTCCCTCCTTTTTTAGTAATAATATTGATTACTCCCGCAATAGAATTTGCTCCATATTCCACTCCCATCGCACCTTCTACGATTTCTATTTGTTGAATATCATCTAAGTTAATCTGCGTTAAATCGGTATTATTCCCTAAACCTTCGTCGTTAACTAATGGAATATTGTCCACCAAAATTTTGAAATATTGTGCATCCAAACCAAACATTTGCACCGTCGATTTTCCTGTAGAAGAACTCGGAATAATATTCATATTCAATGTTTGATTTAAAACATCTGCCAATGTGTTTCCTGCTTGTCTCTCGATCATTTCTTGCGAAATCACTTTTACTTCGTAAATAGATTTCTTGACCGATTGCGCATTATATTGCCCAGAAATCACGGTTTGTTCCAAATTAATCGTCGAATCTTTTGGAAACGAATTAATTTCTTGAGCCTGTAGAATTAGTGTTGTAAGTAAGCTTAGTAGAAAAAAGCGCCTCTTCATTTGTCCTTAATTTTATTATTTAGAATTAGTCTAATAATTAATAAGACAAATGTAAACGAATTTTTTAATTTATTTTTATTTATTCTAAATTAATTTATTGAATAGTGATAAAAATCGAGCTTCGTCTTCTAATTCTGATAAAAGAATGAGATGTTAAAACATTATTAATCAATTTAATTGTTAAAGAATTAAATTAAGGAAAGTAAAAATTGAACGAAATTAAAACGAATTATTTTCGTTTAGGTTTTGTTTTCGTAACAGCAAAATAAGACGCTGTAAAAGCAGACAAACTTTTGTAACCGACTTTATAAGCGATTTCGCTCAATGTAAAATTATTGGTATCTATTAATTCAATACTTCTTAGAATTCGGACAAGTTGCATATATTTTTGAAGTGTAATTCCTGTTTCTTGTTTGAAAATTCGTTGCAAATTTCGAGCAGACATATTCGCTTTATCTGCTAATTCATTCAAATTAAAATTTGTCGAATAATGAAAATGAATGTACTCACTCACCGGAATTAAACGGGTATCAACAAGAACTGGTAATTCTAGATTATGGTTTTCATCACAAAAATGAGGCAAACTATACAACATTGAATTTAAGAAAATCTTTTGCTCCTTCTCTTCTACCAAAAATTTGTTCCATTTTGAGGCATATAACATCATTTCCTTTAGAATTGGCGGCGCAACAAAAACATGAATATCATTGTAAAAATCATCCTTAAAAACTTCTTTAAACAAAATCAACATTGGATTGACGGTTTTCGCCTCGGAAGTCGTACGATGTAGCTTATTTGCAGGAATCCAAATCACATGATTTTGAGGGACTAAATAAATCTTTTGTTCGATATGAAAATATTGGTAACCTTCTTCAACATAATTTAATTGGAAATAATCGTGCGAATGAACCTCATCCGCATTTTTGCGATTCTTCTCGTACCAAACATAAGTATTGGTCTTCATATGATCAGAATATTCTCCAATAATTTGTTTCATAAATTAATTAATTTTCTCTTTTATACATTTAGCTAATTATAGCAATAAAACCGTCAGTTCGAGTGAAATTCTGCAAGAATTTTGTATCGAGAATAAAGTTTTAGAAGATAAAAATTCATCTTAATTCTCGATACAATTTTTATTCATTTCATTTCTAAAAATCACTCGAACTGACGAATTTTAATTCAATATGTACAAGAAGTTAATTTTATTTGTCGTTTTAAATATAATATATGGCAAAATTAATAAAAACGACATGATTAATTTTGTAACCGAATTAGAAATATCAAGTCAATGGAAAAAAATAAAAATATTTGGATTGGAATTGCAGTTGTCATTTTAGTTTCAACTAACCTAAGAGCTCCAATTACAGCTGTTAGTCCAATTTTAGATGAAATGAAATCTGTCTTAAAAATAGATAATTTTCAAGCAAGTTTATTGACTTCTATTCCACTTTTCGTATTTGCATTTTGTTCAATTTTAGTGAGTAAAGCCACTGCAAAAATTAACATTCGACACGGATTAATTTATTCCTTAATCATTCTAATTATCGGGATTTACGTCCGTATTTACGGCAATATTTCGATGTTATATATCGGTTCGTTATTAATTGGATTGGGAATTTGTATTGGAAATGTTTTGACACCAGCGTATATAAAAAATACGTTTCCAACAAAAATTGGAATTATGACAGGTATTTTTTCGGTTTCGATGAGTTTAATCGCCGCATTAGCTTCTGGATTGAGTATTGCAATTGGAAATTGGACAAATTTAGGTTGGAAAGGTTCTCTTGGAGTTTGGATTGTAGCGGCTATAGCTGCACTTATAATTGTCTGTATTGATTCTTTAAAAAATAAAACAGCAACTCAACAAAAAATTGTTCAATCAGAGGATGTAAAATTCAATATTTTCAAATCAAAACAAGCATGGAACATTAGTATTTTTATGGGATTACAATCGTTGATTTATTATTGTTTGGTTGCATTATTACCTACATTACTAATAGATTTTGGTATGACAAAAAACAATGCAGGTTGGGTATTTTCGGTTTTACAACTTGCCATGTTACCCGCCATGTTAGTAAGTCCAGTTTTAGCCTCACGCATGAAAAATCCAAAAATTATGATTTACATAACTTCCATTTTATATTTTATTGGAATCATAACATTGCTAATTTTCAAAGCGAAATTCAGTTATTTGAGTGCGATTTTAATTGGAATTGCAGGAGGATTTGCCTTTAGTCTTTCTATTTTATTCTTCTCATTAAGAACAAAAACAATGGTTGGAACAATCAAAATTTCGGGAATGGCACAATCTGTTGGTTATTTAATTGCGGCATTTGGACCTCCTATTTTCGGAAAATTATATGATATCGATTCTACTTGGAGCTATTCATTATACTTTTTAATGTTCTGCATGATGATCCTAACATTTTTTGGAATAAAAGCTTCTCAACCTAAATTTGTGGAGGAAGATTAAAAATAATTCGAATTTACACGTAACATACATCAAGCAAAAGCGTCTATAGAATAGAACACGTTATCAACGTGTTAATCGCGCAAATTGATTTTATTACGTGTACGTTTATGAAAACCGAAATTATACAACCTCATCATCCTGAATTAAAAAATATTGTTCAGTATTTCATCCTTTTCAAATCTGAAAAGGATGAAAAAGTTGAGTATTCAACTTTCCCTAACACCAATTTGTGTCTTGCCATTTACAAGCAGAATAAAATCATTCTCGAACAAAATAAAACAAGCAAACATCTTTTTACCTTAAAAGGATATGCTACATACAAAAGTTATTTATCAGGATTTCATGAATCTAATCTTAATGTAAGCATTGACGCTACTTTAGATGAAATTTGCATCATTTTTCATCCAGCTGCGCTACGCTTATTTACGAATATTTCGTACGATGAATTAATTAAAAGTGATGAAGTTTTTGAAATGATTTTCCCAAAATTTGCAACAGATTTTACAGAACAATTATTTGAGGAAAAGAATTCGTTGAAAAGAATTTCAATGCTCGAACATATATTATTGAAAAGCTTAAATCAAGATTATTTAAATACTAAAACTAAAGAAATCTTATACCTTATTCAACAAACAGATGAATTAAAAGTTGGTCCTTTAGCCAAAAATCTTTCGATGAATGAATCGACCTTGTATCGCCTGTTTATGAATCAAATTGGGCAAAGTCCAAAAACTTTTTTGAAAACAGTTCGATTTAGAAAAGCGCTAAATTCTATTCTCCATTTCGAAAAAGAAAAACTTACGCATATCGCTTACCAAAATAATTACACCGATCAATCTCATTTTATCCGCGATTTTAAAGAAATTACGGGACAATCGCCCAATCAATTAAGAAATAAAACAAGCATTCAACAAGAACAATTGGCTTGGATTTATGCGCAACATTAAGCTGCACGATTTTTACAATTTTTTCTTTGTTCTATACTTTTTCTTTGTTATAAATAAAATACAACATATGAAAAATCTTATTTTGATTAGCTGCTATTTGATTGCCTTCAGCTTTTGTTCATCAGTTTTTGGGCAACAATTTTCGATAAATGGAAAAGTGATCAATCAACATGATAAAGCACTTGAATTTGCTGATATTCTTCTTTTTAAAAATGATAGTTTACTTATCAATCAAGCATATACAGATAGTCTGGGATTATTTTCTATGAAAACAGATGCTGGAAATTATTTACTTAAAATAGAACAGTTTGGCGT
This sequence comes from Empedobacter sp. UBA5036, assembly GCF_002415215.1. Classification (NCBI taxonomy): domain Bacteria; kingdom Pseudomonadati; phylum Bacteroidota; class Flavobacteriia; order Flavobacteriales; family Weeksellaceae; genus Empedobacter; species Empedobacter sp. UBA5036. The sequence continues at coordinate 58,851 of NZ_DICC01000020.1, read as the reverse complement.
AGAATTTTATTCAGAAGAAATAGAAATTAAACAAGATAAAGACTTAGGACTTATCAAAATTCAAGATGCTACAACTTTAGAAGGTGCAACGGTTACAGCAAAAAAGAAACTAATTGAACAGAAAGTTGATCGTCTGGTTTGTAATATCGAAAATTCTATTGCTTCGCAAGGAATGTCTGCTTTGGACGCTTTACGAAACACACCAATGGTGAATGTACTGAATGATAATATTTCTATTGTAGGAAAAGGAAATGTTTCGGTTATGGTGAATGACAGAATGCTTAATTTATCAGGAAGCGAACTTACTAATTATCTACAATCGCTTCGTTCTGATGATATTGCGAAAATTGAAATCATTACAACTCCTCCTTCAAAATATGAAGCACAAGGAAATAGTGGAATTATTAATATTATTCTAAAGAAAAATCCTAATATTGGCTGGAGCGGGAGTGTAAATTCTTCGTATCAAAAAAATTCTTACAGTGGTTTCAGAACGGGCGGAACGCTTAATTATCAATCGAAAAAATTAAGCACTTCGTTGAAATTAAGGCAATTTGATATGGCTTATAAAGCCGTTGGAACTCGAGATCTTTTAAGCAAAACAAACAGTGTCTACAACTCGGAAACAAGAAAAGATACGCCCGATGGTTTTGGGTTAAACTACAGCCTTGATTATAAAATAAATGAGAAACAAAACATCGGTCTTATTTACGACTATTCCAATCAGCATTATAATATGAAGACGGATGGACTAAGCCATTATGAAACAAATTCTATTATAGATTCTACATTAGTAACCCTTCAAAAACAACGTTGGACAACACCAACACATACTTTGAATACTTATTATGACATAAAATTGGACAGCATTGGTAAAAAACTAAGTTTTACAGCGAATTACTTGAACGATAGTCCTAATAAAATCAACAATTTAAATACTTTTAACAACACGAATCAGCATAATGCTATTGTTCGAAATAATAGTAAAATGAAATATGCGATTTATTCGGTACAATCAGATCTTACGCTTCCTTACAAATGGCTGAACATAGAAACTGGAGCAAAATATACACTATTGGATAACAAATCGAATGTGGAATACTATGAATTTGATGAAGCAGATTTTGTTTTGAACCCATCGAATAGCAATATTTTTCATTACAAAGAACACAATTATGCGGCTTATGTTAGCTTTCAAAAAGATTTCAATCAAAAATGGTCAGCAAAAGCTGGTTTACGATACGAATACACTTCGCTAGAAGGTTTTACACCAAATGACGAAAACAGCAGTCTGAAAAAGAACTACGGAAAATTATTTCCTACAGCTTATATCAGTTACAAACCAACTACAAATCATTCGTTCAGTATCAATTATTCCAAAAGAATAAATCGTCCCAATTTTCAATCTTTAAATCCATTCCGTTGGTACACGAATCCGTATATGTATTACACAGGAAATCCTAAATTACAACCATCATTTAATGATAATATTGAACTAAATTATTCGTACAAAGGAAAATTTACATTTGGACTTTACAATCAATTTAGCCAAAATAACACATCGAATATTGCACGTTTTTCGGACGGAATTTACAGCAATGTAATAGAAAATAGTTATGACCAAAACAGAACGGGATTCAATATTGGATATTACAACACATTTTTCAAAATTTGGGAAACCTCAATCAATGCAAATGCATCTTATACAATCACAAAACCGACCATTTCTGAATTGGAAAAACTGAAAGTTTATTCGATGTCATATACCTTTTACAACACTATTACATTAAATGAGAATAAAACGTGGTTTTTGATGCTAAACTTCTGGCATTCGCTTCCGTTCACGTATGCCAACATAAAACTGCAAGATCAATTGGAATTTTCGCCAGGCATTAAAGCTTCGTTTTTCGATAAAAAATTACAAGCTAATTTTGTGGTAAATGATGTATTCAAAACGATTAAAAACAAAGGGTATTCGTATAATGGCGATTATCGTTCGGAGTTTAATCAATACAATGATTACCGAGGTTTCAAACTTAGTTTAACATACAATTTTGGAAATAACAAAGTGAAAGAAAACAACAAAAAAGTGAATTTCGAGGAACAAAACAGAGCAAATTAAACTTAATTCAACTCTCAAAAACATCAACTTAATTGTTGGTGTTTAAATTTCGATACTATTTTTCAAAAAATATAAAAATAGTTATGGTTCATTCCAATGAATATGAGATATTTGTTTGATTTAACACATCAATATAAATTAACGAGAACTAAATTTAATGAAGAAAGCATTAGAAAATTATTCAATTCAATTTATCAAAGAAATTATTCCTGTAACCGTAGGTATTTTGATTGCACTGTTTATTGACAATTGGAACACAAATAGAAAAGACCAAGTGTATATTAATCAAGTATTTTCAACGATAAAAAGTGAATTGAATGAAACAACGGAAGAAATAAAATACAATGTTCCTTTGCAAAATTCTTATGTCGATTCACTTGAATACTATGCTGATAACAAAAGTGTTAACATTTTGGATATCACAATGAAATGTAAAGGCGTGTTTATTCCTCAGATTAAAACAAGCGCTTGGAAATCAGTTTCAACTTCCAAAATTGACTTGATAAATTATGATAAAATTACTTCTTTGTCTAATATTGAAGAACAAAAAGACATTTTAAAGAACAAAACAGAATTTTTCATGAATTTCTTGTACTCCAACTTTTATGAAACAGAAAAGAACAAAAAAGAAACCATCAAAATTCTAATACTAGACATTATTCAAACCGAAAAAACAATTCAACGACAAATTGATTTTTATAATAAGAAGTAAGGTTTAATGTTATCAAAATATTTGAAACGAATCTAAATATCAATATTTTAGAAAGTATTAACATTCAAAAATTGGGTTTGGTGCGAAAATTCCATTCAATATTCTCAACTTAAATAACCCTTAAAAATGAATACAACAAGAATTTCTAAAACATTACAAAAAGCACTAAATGATCAAATTACATTAGAAGCTTTTTCGGCACAAATTTATCTAATGCTTGCATGTTGGGCAGATGAAAATCAATTGGACGGAGTCAAAAATTTTATGATGAAACACTCTCAGGAAGAGCGCGTACATATGGCTAAAATTATAGAATATGTTCAAGAACGTGGTGGAACTGTAAAAATTGAAGCCATAAAAAAACCTGGACCTGAACCTAAAAATGTATTAGAGTGTTTTCAAGCTGTTTTAAAACAAGAAATCGAAAATACCGAATCCATTTACAAAATTGTAAAAATGAGTATGGAGGAAGAAGATTGGGCAACATGGAATTTCTTACAATGGTTGGTTGCTGAACAACGTGAAGAAGAAAAATTAGCACTCGATTTATTAGACAAAGCAAAATTAGCGGGTGGTGCTAATATGTCTGATGCTGCAAAATTTGATTTAAACAAAACGATCGGTAATACAGGGCAAGATTTTCCTACAGCAGATCAAATTAATCCATTAGCAGAATAATATATTCATCATTCATCTCAAAGGGCTAATTT
>NZ_DICC01000020.1:0-55224 GCF_002415215.1 Empedobacter sp. UBA5036 | reverse complement strand
AAATTAGCCCTTTGAGATGAAACTATATTTATCAACTTATTCTTGTACAGTCCAAGTAAGTTCCTCTATCGCATATCCTTTTTCTTCTGCATACAAAAGAAACTTTTGTTTTGTTTCTTCCGAAATTGTTTTTTGTCGTGATAAAATCCACATATAATCATGACTTTCACCAAAAACCAAAGCTGTTTCATAATTAGGATCCATCAACACTACATTATATCCTGAATAAAATGGTCCAAAGAAACTAACTTTTAAAGCTCCTTTCCCCTCTTCTCCGTTCAACTTAACTTTTCCATGAGCTTCTGTCCATTGGTTTTCTTTATCATCAAAACCTCTGTTATGAACTTCTATTACACCTTTCTTATTCAAAAAATAAGTCGCAGTTACATGACTCATATTTTTTTCATATTTGAAATCTAATCGTGCAATTTCATACCACTTTCCCATGTATTGTTGCGGATCAAAATTTTCGACCGCTGTAACATAATCCGGGATTTTAACTTTTCGACAATTCAACCAAGCATAAGTCAACCCTCCCAAACCTGCTAACGCTAAACCTGAGATCATTTTTTTATTTAATTGCTTCATAATTCATTCTTTTTGTGAGAAACTTTATTTATAAATTCAATTGCAATCATTAAGCCAATAACCATATTTGAAAAGGTTTTAATACATTTTCTTGTTTAGTTTTCTTTATAAATGAAATACACAAAACTTTCTAGTACAGTTTTCAATATTTCCTATCTAAAAAATATTTTCAAGAAAAAAGCGAATCAAAAGATTCGCTTGTCATAAATTAAAAATTGTATGTAAAACTTAGATTAAAAGTTCTTCCTCGTCCAGCGTAATAAAACAATTCTGGAACTTTATATGCACTATACAAAACTTGTGATTTTGCACTCCAAATTGTTTGATAATCGGTATTAAAAATATTCTGAACACCTAAATTAATTTTACCGAAAGGTAATTTGTAAGCAATCATTAAATCTGATGTATTGTATGAATCAATCACATTTTCCAAACCATCTGTGTATTTGAAACTTTGTAAAGTTTGAAATCTAAAATTCCAATTATCAAATCCATAACCTGCGTAAGCTGTAAATTTAGAAGGTCCAGAAGTTGAAACGTCTTGTTTTTGCCAATCACCATTTTTCTCCACTTCAGATTTGATTAACAATGTATTTGCTCCAACATAAAATCCTCCGTTCGTGTAAGAAACCTCTGTTTCTACGCCCATATTTCTTAATTTCTGATCAACTACTTCTACCCAAAGATTTAATCCATCACGTTTTAAAGCAATATTTTTATCGGAATTACTGATAAATCCAGAGATTTGTCCTTTAAATCCATTATTTGTTCTGAAACGATAACCAAGTTCAAATTGTCCTGTTTTCACACCAGAAAGAGGAGAATCTTTTACATTGACACTCGAACTTAAATCCCAATTATTGGTTGCAGAATTAAATTTATAATTTCCATATCCATAAAATTTTGATGGATCAGCCAACGAAACTCCTTGTGAATAAGTTGTCCAAACTTGGTTCAATTCATTAATTTTATACAACAAACCAGCATTTAGCATCGTCATATTATAGCTACTTTTTCCGCCTGGAATATAATCGGCGCTGTTTCCATAACCATTTGCGATTTGCAATTGTTGAGTAGAACCAACAAAATCATCCAACTTAATCGAAATATCTTGGTAACGAATTCCTCCCGAAACTTTCAATTGAGGTAAAATATCATACTCAGCTTGCGCATATCCTGCAAAACTTGTAGAATGATTGGTTGGATAACGATCAATTGTTAAAACAGTGTGATTAATCATTCCTCCACTTGATAATGATTTCTGAGAATCAAATACATTTTGTTGACCTTCAAACTTTTCAAAGTCAGCGTCTACACCATATGTTAATTTCAATTTCCCCCAATCTTTTACCAAAACAGCTTTTAGACCCGAATAATACGTATCCTGTTGAGAAGCCGACATATAAGGACTTGTCCCAGAAGGCAACGTTAAATTACCTGGAAATGGGTAAAATCCTAATTTCTCAACACGAGAAGCAAATTGAACATAAACGTCTTGCCCTCCTAAAATATTCGTTCCATTATAACTCAATGTTCCCATTACACGCTCTGTTCCTGGATTTTTATCCGTATCAAAACCATCTCGCATTTCCAAAACAGAAGCATCTCCTTTGGTTAAAACACTAATATTTTCACCTAAATATAAACTACGATCTCCATTATATTTTGAACGATAATATTGCACAGATCCATTGATTTGATGTTTCGGATTGAATTTGTAACCCGCTGTTGCCAACACATCAATAGATTGATTATATTGTAAATCTAATTGCGAAATATCTGCAAATATTTGATCTCCATCTGCATCATAAGCTCCACCATTTTGTTGAAAAGCAACAGCCAAACGTCCCGTAAATTTATCATCTTTGTAACCAATAGATTGAGCAGCGCGCCAATCATGATCATCACTACCTGAAAAACCTGTACGTAAACCAAATTCTGTTTCGCCACTAATTCCATTTTTTAGTGCTTTTTTCGTTACAATATTGACAATACCACCTGTCGCATTTCCGCCATAAATTGCGCTTGCACCAGATAAAACCTCAATTCTTTCAATATTAAATGGATCTATCGCATCCAATTGACGACTTATGTTACGGATACTGTTTAAGGAAACACCGTCTATCATCACTAACATCGAACGTCCACGCATATTCTGACCATAATTTGATCTTCCTTGCGAACCAACATCCATCCCTGGAATCATAATCGCTAAAGCCTCTTTTAATGGAACACCATTTTTAGCTTGTTGCGCAATTTGTTCTTGATTGATCACCCAAACAGTTCCTGCCAAATCAGATATTTTAGTAGGTTTTCTTGAAGCAACTACCACAACATCATTCAAATCTGTGGATATACTATCATTCGTTTGGGCATATGACAGCGAAGCACTCCCAAATAAAATAGTTAAACAGATGATATTTTTTTTCATAGTGTATTTTTAAATAATTTATATTTGCTGCAAATATAATTTTTATTTATTCTAAATTAATTTATTAATGAAAAAATATTTTCTTTTCCTTCACAAATGGTTTGGATTATTTACAGGTATTATTGTTTGTATTGTAGCAATAACTGGAGCTATATTTTGTTTTCAAGATGAAATAAAAGATGCGTTGTTTGATTATAGAAAGGTTGAAATTGTTCATCAACCATTCATAAAACCAAGTGAAATTATCCATGAAGTACGAGACAAAAATCCTAAACATATTGTACTTCGAGTGATGTATATGGATAAAGATCGATCAACGGTTGTGATGACGAAGGATGATAAAAAAGAATCTTACTTTGTATATGTCAATCCATATTCAGGGAAAATCTTACATCAAGAAAATATGAAACAAGATTTTTTCTTGGTGATACAATACATTCATATGAATCTTTTATTGGGTGATATCGGAAAAAATATAATTGGTTTTTCGACTGTTATTTTTATCATGATTATGATAAGTGGATTAATACTTTGGTGGCCCAAAAAGAGAAAACAAGCTAAAAATGGGTTAACGATAAAATACAAAGCAAAATGGAAACGTATCAATTATGATTTGCATAATGTACTGGGATTTTATGCTTTTAGTATTGCATTTATTGTCGCTTTATCAGGTATTGCATTTAGTTTCAAACCTGTTCGCAATTCATATATGCAAATCGTTAATTTTGGAAAATCATTTCCAAATGAAGAAAAAGGATATGTCTATCAGCCTAAAAAAATGTTAGAAGACAATTACACTATTGTTGATTCTGCATATGCTTATAGTTTAAAAAATAGTCCAACAGCTTCTATGTATTGGATTTATTTACCCGTACCCGAAAAAAATCCTTTGGCCATAAGAGCGTATCATAAAAGTTTGCGTTATTATGCGGTTGACGAATACCAATTTGATTCGAAACAATTTCAAGTTTCTAAATTAATGAATGAGAATTTATCAAATGGTAAAAAGTTTGCAAACTCAATGTACGACATCCATACAGGACAAATATTGGGTTTATTTGGCAAAGTATTAGCCTTTACTTCTTCAATAATCGTCGCAAGTTTACCCATTACAGGTTTTATTATTTGGCGAAATAAAAAACGAAAGCAGAAAAGAAAATAATTTTATTCAAACAATTGTTGAATAGATTATAAAATTTATTATTTCTATTAATCATAAGCAATTTTTCAAACCAAATTATTAGGCTAACATCTTAATACATTTTGTAAATTTGTACTTCAAAAATAAGCGAATATGCAAGGACCAATTGGTGTTTTTGACTCTGGTTATGGAGGATTAACCGTTTTCAAAGAAATACAGAAAAAACTTCCGCAATACGATTATATCTATTTAGGTGATAATGCTCGTTGCCCTTATGGAATTCGCTCGTTTGAGACAGTTTATGAATACACCAAAGAATGCGTTTTTAAATTGTTTGATTTGGGATGCAATTTGGTTATACTTGCTTGCAATACAGCCTCTGCAAAGGCTTTACGAACAATTCAGCAAAATGATTTACCCGAAGGCAAAAGAGTTTTGGGTGTTATTCGCCCAACAACAGAATCGATAAATGAATACACAAAGAATAACAAAGTCGGAATTTTAGCTACGCAAGGAACTGTTTTGTCCGAATCGTATAAAATTGAGATGAACAAATTTCATCCAACAATTGATGTTTTTCAATTAGCTTGTCCACTTTGGGTTCCTTTGGTTGAGAATAATGAAATTGATAGCAAAGCTGCGCACGATATTGTAGAAAAAGATATTCAACGCTTATTTGATCAATCATCCGAAATCGATACAATTGTATTGGCTTGCACACATTATCCGCTTCTTCTTCCTGTGATTTCGCAATATGTACTAGAAAATGTAACAATTCTTTCGCAAGGAGAATTGGTCGCGAATAAATTAACTGACTATTTACATCGCCATCCCGAAGTAGAAACACAATGCTCAAAAAATGGACATCTTACATTTTATACGACAGATGATGCGAAAAGTTTTGAAGCAAATACGACAATTTTTTATGGTCAGAAAATTACTGCTTCACATTTAGATGTTTAAAATATTTTTCCAGAAAATATACCAATAAAAAACCGAGCTAATGCTCGGTTTTTTTATTATGCTTTTGGACAAATTATGAAACTGCTTCTACATTCAGAATTTCATATTTTTTTGAGCCATCATTTGCTGGCCATTCAATTACATCACCAATTTTATAACCAATTGTTGCTAAACCTTCGTCCATTAAAATAGAATGACGATTCTTTTTCGGTTTTGCCTTTTCTGGGCTAACAAAATTTAATTGATATTCTTGATTTGAATTTAATTCTTTTATTGTTACTTTTTTCCCAACAGTCACAATATTATCAGCCAAATCTCTTCTCAAAATTTGTTCTGCATGACGCAATTCTTTTGTTAAGATATTTTCTTGTTCTGCTGTTACTTTTTTTCTTCTTAAATGGTCTTTAATTAAATCGTATAATCCTGTTGTTAAAATAATATTTGTTGTCATTTTGATAAATTCTTAGTTAAACTTTCAATCATTCGAAGAAGATTCTCTAAGACTCAAATATCAAATAACCGAAAATAAAATTCGCTAAAATTTGATACAAATCTCCTTACAGAAAATTGAAAATAATTGATAATTGAAAAAAATAGAAGGTTCCCTGTCTCGAGTCGTAACAGGGATTAGTTGATAAACTCTTTCGAGCTTCTTAAGAAAGTATCATCATGCAAATATGCCAACGACAAAAACAACCACAATTGGTTGTTTCTTCTATAGATGTCAATAAAATTTGCCATGAATTGATTCTAAAATGATTAATTCAAAGTTACGATATCTTTCTCAATCTAAAAAATATAAACCTTTTAAGATTATTTCATTAATGTCATTTCAATAAAAAGAAACTTGAATTCAATTTCTGAAAAAACTGATAATCTTCATTTTCAAAATAAATAAAAACTGTCTAATTTTATAAAAATTTTAAGGAATTGAAATCTTACCTTTTCATACTAACTGTTGTTCTAATAACTTGTAGACCATTGCTACCTGTTATTGACTATTTGGTAAATTATGATAAGATTTCTAACGAATATTGTGTTAATATAGAGCGTCCAGAATTATTGTGTAATGGAGTTTGTTATCTGAAAGAACAAATTTCCAAGACTGTTAATGATGAACAAAATGATGATAATAAAATTCAAGTTTCTTTGCGTGCAATTGATTATTTTATTTATCAACCTACCTTCGAAATTAACACATTTACCTTCATAAAATCTATTGAAAAAATTTCGACTATCGAATTAGCTTTCGAAACTCAATATCAATTAGATCAACAACTTCAGCCTCCTATTTGATAAATAATTCTTGTTTATCAAATTATTATCTCATTAACATTTAATCAAGTTGACATTTCATATAAGATTTGTCAAAAGTTTCAATTGTTTATTGATTGCATTGTTCGTGCTTTTAATTGGTTTTCGATCACTAATTCCTTTTACTGTATTCATTAGTACTCAGGAGAAGATTATTGATGAGTATTGTATCAATAAAGAGCGACCAGAAATGCAATGTAATGGAAAATGTTATTTATCGAAGCAACTAAAAGAAACAGAACAAGAATCTGATTCGGTTTTAGTAAAAAATATTCGATTTGCAGAAATTTTTATACATTTCGAATCCTTAAATATTCCATTTATTCAAGATTTTATTGTAAAAATAAAACATCGATTCTTTTGGCTATCATCCTATTCTATCGATTGGGTTTTTAAATATCTAAAACCTCCAATTGTTTAATTAATAGAACAAATATTCAGTATTGGAGAACAATAATTGTTTTCCAACAGCATTTTTATTCAAAAAAATTAAACAATTATTACAATGAAAACAATCAAATATTTTTTAAACTTATCATTTATCGCATTACTTACTTTATTTACTTCCTGCAACAACGATGATGATTTCTCTGAAATTAAATCAACTGAAACAGGTAAAATTCAATTAAAGTTTGAAAATGGATTTGATAATTTGGGAGGAATTGTTCTAGATCAAACAACACAAACCTCATCAAACGGACAAAAACATAAATTAACAACATTAAAATATATCATTTCTAACATCACATTAATTGACGAAAAAGGAAATGAATTTGATTATCATAAAAACGATCCAGACAAAGGCGCTTTTGTTATTAATCAAGATTCTGCAATAGCTAATGTCGTTTATTTAAATTTGGATAATATTCCTCAAAATAAATATACAAAAGTACGTTTTGGACTTGGTGTATCTCAGAAAGCTTATTTATTAGGCCAGACTGGACAAGCTACTTTTTGGGAAAAAGCAAAGAAAAATGGAATGACTTGGTCTTGGGCTGCTGGTTATGTTTTCTTTAAAATAGAAGGTTTTTATGGGAAAACTACTACTGACACTTTCTTCTTAACTCATACTGGAAATATGGGAGATATTAACAAAAATAATGTTCAAGATTTATATAGAGAAGTAACATTAGATTTACCTACATCTGCACGGGTAACTTCTAAGATTAAGCCATCTATTCATATTATGGCAAATTTGAACACTTATTTAAGTGGTGATCATAAATTGATATTAGATGAGTCGAACAATAACATTATGGGATCTTCCAACTTTGCACAATTGGTAACAGAAAATATACAAAATATGTTTCGAGTTGATCATGTACATAACGACGAAAAAAATCAATAAAGTTTATAGCGGTGTTTTATAAACACCGCATAATTCTACAAACAATGAATAAAATAATAACAATTATATTCAGTTTATTCATCTTGCTAAGTTGTAACGATGATGATATTGATTATGGACAGATCGTTGATGAACCTTATCAATTAGAAATTCCTTCTTATTTTCCTAAAATAACATTTGATACAGATAAATATCCGTTAACTAAGAATGGTGTTGAGTTAGGAAAAAAACTATTTTATGAAGGTCGATTATCTAGAAATAATACTATTTCATGTGCTTTTTGCCATATTCAAGAAAATGCCTTTACTCACCACGGACATCCTGTTAGTCATGGAATTGATGATCGATTAGGAATTCGAAATGCTCCTCCTATTCAAAATTTAGCTTTTCTAAATCGATTTATGTGGGATGGCGTTATTCATGATTTAGCTCAACAACCAATTTCTCCTATTACAGCTGAAGAAGAAATGGATACAACTTTTCCCGAAATTATTAAGAAATTATCATCAGATTCTTCTTATCGAAAAATGTTTAAAAATGCTTTTGGAGATGATAAAATAGATGCAAATCGTATTCTCAGCGCATTAGGACAGTTTATGGCTTCAGTTGTATCAAAAGATTCTAAATATGATCAATATTTAAGGAAAGAGGCAGATTTAAACGAAACCGAAAAAAAAGGTTTACAACTTTTTCAACAGAAATGTTCAAGCTGTCATAAAGGAACACTTTTTACAGATGAGTCTTTTCGAAATACAGGAATGTATTATAATAAACAATACAAAGATGGAGGTTTATATCGTGTCACATTAGATTCGACTGACTTTATGAAGTTTAGAGTTCCAAGTTTAAGAAATATTGAAATGACCAAACCTTATATGCACGATGGTCGATTCTATAGTTTAGAAGCTGTTTTGAATTTTTATTCAGAAGGTGTACAAAATGATAAATATTTGGATTCTCAACTCAAACAAAATAATCGAATTGGAATTCCTATGACAGAAGAAGAAAAAAAGGCAATTATCTCTTTTCTAAAAACATTAACTGATTACTCATTTATTAATAACCCTGCTTATGCAGAATTTTAAATCTATTCAAATGAAATTATATATCAATTTATTTTTCGTTATATTATTTACTCCCATTTCATTATTTGCACATACTGATAATGATTCTATTGTAATCTCTCATTTATATGATTTAGAATTAGATTGTGATGCTTGTGGTTGTTCAGCAACTTCAACCTCAAATGGAATTGAAAATCTTATAAATTCAAATTTCGTTGGTATTCGTTACCTTCATCAATCTTATAAAGCTAAAGAAGATGCTTTTTCTAATAAAAGAACACAAAAACAACAATTCAACACCATTCAATTATGGGCAAGAATTCCAATAAATAATAGAATTGACATCAATGCTAGCATTCCTTACCATTTTCATAATAAAGAAGGTAAAAACTCTTCTTCTATTTCTGGTATTGGAGATTTAAATATGATGGGAATAGTTAAAGTTATTAAATCAAATACAAATTCTAACGAGCTAAAACATGGATTAAGTGCTGCAATAGGTTTAAAAATTCCAATCGCAAAATTTAATCAAGCAAATGCTGAAACAACCAATCCTAGTTTTCAATTAGGTACAGGAAGTTGGGATACTCAGTTTGCAATAAATTACCAATTAGCTTATAAGAATTCGACTTTACAATTAGTAACAGACTACAACTTGAAAGGAGAGAATAAGAAGAAATACAAATTTGGAGATCAATGGAATCAATTAATTCAATTACAACACCTTTTCATTAACAATGAATTAAAATTACTTGGAAAAGTCGGTTTTCAAAACGAATTTTATTATAAAAATGAACAATTTGGGGAGACGATTCCAAAATCTAAGGGAAAAGCTCAATTTGCGAAATTAGGATTAGAAGCAGCTGCTCGAAAGTTTAATTTTGGTATAGAATATTTTCAACCCATACTTTCTGATTTAAATTCGGGAGAAATCGAAGTAAAAAACAGAATAGGTTTCTTTTTTAATTACAATTTATTTCAATCTAAAAATCAATAACAATGAAAAAAATAGTAACATTAACATTCTTCATCATCTCTTTTTCAATTTTTGCTCAACAAAAACTAAAAGTAAAAGTTGTAAACGAGAAAGATCCTATTTGTGGAATGAATACCGCACAATTCTTAACAGATACCGCAATTTATCAAAAGAAAATTTATGGTTTTTGTAGTAAAAGCTGTAAAGTTGAATTCAAAAAAAATCCAAAAAAATACATGAAGAAAAAGTAAGAGTAAGAAAATAATTTGACAGTAGTTGTACTTGATTCTAAGAAGAATTATTAAGTAACTACTGTCATTTTTATTTAAAATTGTTACTGCTTGAGTAGTACGAGCTCTACTTCTACATTCGAATTTGATGTCAACATTTTTAAAATATTTTAAAAAAACATATTATTTCACTAATGATTTTTGATTCAATTTCCAATCAGCAATTCCTCCACTATAGTTTTCAACTTCAAAACCTTTCGATTCCAAAAAACTTTGTGCAATCGTTGCTCGATCTCCAGCTTGACAATGCAAGACAATTTTTTTAGTTGGATCTAATTCATTGTATCTTTTTGGTAAATAACCGACAAAAATATGCTTCGCTCCTTCGATATGACCTTCTTTAAATTCTGTTTCCCCTCTAACATCTAAAATCTGAACCTCATCATTTCCAATGTAATTTTCCATTGTATCTGCGTCGATAAAAATAGAAGATTCTAAAGAACTAAAATTACTCAACATATCTGTTGAAGTAATATAACCATAAACATTATCCAAACCAATTCGCATCAATTTTCGTGTCATTTCTTCTACTTCATCCTCTTCTACAATCAACACAATTGGTTCTTGATAATTTACCATCCAACCCATCCAAGTATTGAATGTTTTATTGTTTTGAATATTTAATGTTCCTGGTAAATGGATTTGAGAAAAATCTGTTTTGATACGCGCATCAATCACTTTCATTCCAAAATCTTTCGCTTTTTCAAATTCGATGTATGTTAATTTAGCCCATTTCGGAACTTCGATCAACAAAGGACGTTTTGTTTTATTCAGCTTTTTCATCATTGCAAAATAAGCTGGTGCTTCGGGTTGATCTGCCAATAAATAATCAACAAATCCTTTTTCATTCGAATCAAATTGCAACGCCCAATTTCTGATTTTCTCATAACCAACCGTCGTACTTGCTACAGCACCCAAAGCTTTTCCGCAAGCAGAACCTGCTCCATGTGCTGGCCAAACTTGTAGATAATCTGGCAATGCTTGAAATTTTTTCAACGATTCAAACATCTGCTTCGCTCCTACTTCTTTAGTACCAATTAATCCAGCAGCTTCTTCTAATAAATCTGGACGACCAATATCTCCTACAAAAACAAAATCTCCAGTAAAAATCATAACCGGTTCTTTCGTCGCAGGCGTATCTGTTAATAAGAAACTAATACTTTCTGGCGTGTGACCTGGTGTATGCATCACCTCAAAAATTAGATTTCCAACTTCTATTTTATCGCCATTTTTTAATCCGATATGTTCAAAATCGTATTGCCAATCTTCACCTCCTTCATCAGACAAATACATCTTTGCTCCTGTTACATAAGCTAACTCTTGGCTACCAGAAAGATAATCAGCATGAATATGTGTTTCTGCAATATGCGTAATTTTCAGCTTATTTTCTTCTGCTATTTTTAAGTATATATCAATATCTCTTTTTGGATCGATTACAATTGCTTCTCCTTTTGCTTGACAACCTACAAGGTAACTTGAATGTGCCAATGACTTTTCAAAAATGTGTTGAAAAAACATATGATATTTTTATGGTTTAACCTTTTCTAATTTGTTAAGCAAAGTTAAGTTGCTAAAAAAAAATCGACAGTAACCAATGTTACAGACTTAAAATAGAAAGAATAAAGATTTTAAAAATAATTTAAAACCAAAACCAAAGATAAAATGGAGATAAAAATCCAAAGTAAAATTCCGTATGATAAGGTTTTAAAACCTGCTTGTTTGATGGATTGTATGTTAATCAACGAGCCAATCATAAATAAAGCAACAACCATTTATTGTTTCGAAATTCCTTGTAAAATGTGATAAACTTTTTCGCCTTGAGGAAAATTAGTAGCGATAAGCATTGTTGCAATAAAACCAATAATAAAATAAGGAAATTTGTAAGAAGAGTTCTCTTTTTTGTTGAAATAACCAATTAATAAAGCCAATGGAAAAATCCATAATGTTCGGCTCAATTTTACAGTAGTTGCAACTTCTAAAGCTTGTTCACCGTATTGTTTGGCTGCACCGACAACAGAACTTGTATCGTGAATTGCAATTGCCGACCACAAACCAAATTGATATTGCGATAACTGAAAATAATGTCCAATAAACGGAAAAATCATTAATGCAATCGCATTCAACACAAACACAACTGCCATAGCAATGGTAATTTGATTCGCTTTTAGTTGTAAAACCGAAGAAATTGTGGCAATGGCACTTCCTCCACAAATAGCAGTTCCTGAAGTAATCAGCAGCGATGTATTCTTGTTGATTTTTAATAATCGGTAGAATACAAATCCTAATGTAAAAACACTTAACACAGAAATAAAAGTGAGAAAAAATCCATCTTTACTTACCGAAACTGCCTCGTGAAGATTCAAACCTAACCCTAAACTAATGATTGCAATATTCAATAATTTCTTTGAATATCGCTTTGAAATTTCCCCAAATTCATTCTGAAAAATTAAACCATAACCAATCCCTAAAAGTAACGCCACAGACGACTCTACAAAAGGAAAAAAAGTAAATAGCAACAATCCAAAATAAACTATACGGGCAATCATTTGTTTTATGAAATACAAAAACAAAAGTAATTGACCGTATCAAAATAGATTGTAACATTTGTTACAAATGAGATTATTTTTAGAAAAATTTTCTACTATAAGTTGTTTCAAATAAAAAAAGGAAGCTCAAAAACTGAGCTTCCTTTGTATATATTTTTTTAAATAATTTCTTACTTAATCGTGATTTCGTTTCGGTTTAGTTGAAGAAAACCTTCTTTTTCTAACGCTTTCAACAAACGAGAAATAACAACACGAGAAGTATTGAGCTCGTAAGCGATTTCTTGATGCGTTTTTACCACAACTTTGCCTTTGTTGATACTTGCGACATCCAACAGATATTTTTTCAAACGTTCGTTCATATCATTGAAAGCTAAATTGTCAATTGCTACCAACATTTCCTCCATTCTATTATTGTAACTATCAAAAATGAAACGTCTCCACGATGGATATTTTGCCAACCATTCGTCCATTTTTACAATCGGAATCATCACCAATTCTCCATCAGTTTCAGCAACAGCACGTATTTTACTCTGTTTATCACCTAAACAACAAGCCATCGTCATGGCACATGTATCACCTTTTTCGAGAAAATACAACAATAGTTCTCCTTCATCAAAATCTTCGCGCATAATCTTGATTGCACCACTCAAAAGAATTGGCATTCCTTTGATAAATTGGTTCAAATCAATCATTACATCATTCGCTTTGAAATCAACCAAAGATCCTAATTCATCAATTTCATTCAATAATTCATCTTCAAATTGATATGGATAAGTTGCTTCTATTTTCTCTTTTATCATGTTTAATGTGGGATTTTGTTTCTAATTTTTCCGTAAAGAAATGTACCGATTAATGCACCTACAATTGTAATTAAAATTGGATAAACTCCTGCGCCTAATAGTACAAATATTGGTCCAGGACAAGCGCCAACCAACGCCCAACCTAACCCGAAGAAAATTCCTCCGATCAAATAACGAGCTATTGATTTTGTTTTGGGCTGAATCACAATTTTTTCACCATCGATATCTTTTGCTTCCTTCTTTTTCATCCATTGTATTCCAATCAAACCGACAACCAAAGCCGAACCGATAAATCCGTACATGTGGAAAGATTGAAAATTGAACATTTCGAAAATGCGGAACCAAGAGGCTGTTTCTGCCTTGTACATGGTTACACCAAAGATAACACCTAATATGATATAAACTAAACTTCTCATGCGATTAAAAAATTAAAGGAAACAAAACGTGAACCATCAAAAGTCCACCGATAAAAAAGCCGATAACAGCGATTAATGAAGGTAATTGCAAATCACTTAAACCCGAAATCGCATGTCCAGATGTACAACCTCCTGCATAGCGCGTTCCAAAACCAATTAATAATCCACCAACAAATAATAAAGCAATATTTTTTACAGACATCGTTTCGAAAATTTCGGTTGGAGAATATGCTTTTCCTGCACTTTCAAATCCCATTGCATTCAATTTTGCAATTGTAGCTTCTGAAATTTCAGGAATTTGATTATCTGATAAGAAATGTACCGAAACAAAACCTCCGATTACTGCGCCAACTAAGAATAATAAATTCCATTTTTGAGCTTTCCAATCAAACGAGAAAAAATCACATGATTTTCCTCCTCCCAAAGCAGAACAAATCGTTCTGAAATTTGAAGAAAATCCAAAACTTTTTCCGAAATAAATCAATAAAAGCATTACAATCGCAATTATTGGTCCGCCAATATACCATGGCCAAGGTTGTAAGATAAATTCCATTTTGTATTTTTTCTAAAACGTGTACAAAGTTGATAAATCTAAATTAAAATGAAAGTTACAAATGTTACAGTTTACTTAAGATATATTATTTCAAAATCAATCCAATAATTTTATAATTTTGACCATCAATGAAAAAAATCAATAAACGAAAAATTTTTAAACGAATGCTTTACTTCCTATTAAGTTTGATTGTAATTCTTGTAATTGCAACTTTCGCGGTTCTACAAATGAATACTTTTGGTGCTGATGCAACTGGAAAACGATTGGAACGAATGAAACAATCGAAGTTGTATAAAAATGGACAATTTCAAAATATTCATCACACGCCAGCATTTGCAGAAGGTTTTGATACCAAAAAAGTGATGTGGGACTTTTTCTTTGGTGCGAAAAATCCAAAACTCAATCCGAAAGATTCTATTCCGCATATTCAGACGGATATCAAATCTATTGATAAATCTGAAAATGTATTTATTTGGTTGGGACATTCGTCTTATTATATTCAATTGGATGGTGTTAATTTCCTAATCGATCCTGTTTTTAGTGATTACGGTTCGCCTTTACCAATTTTCAATAAAGCATTTAAAGGAGCAAATACGTATCACGCAAAAGATTTCCCAAAGATTGATTATTTGGTTATTTCACACGATCATTACGATCACTTGGATTATGAAACAGTGAAAGAATTACGTCCAAAAGTGGAGAAAGTGATTCTTCCGCTTGGAGTTGGCGCACATTTCGAGAAGTGGAATTATCTACCAGAACAATTAATCGAAGAAGAATGGAACACAAGCGTTTCATTAAAAAATAACTTAAAAATTACTTTTACACCAGCTCGTCATTTTTCTGGTAGAAAATTTAAACGAAATACAACACTTTGGACTTCTTATGTATTGGAAACACCTACGCAAAAAATATTTTTAGGTGGTGATAGCGGTTATGATACGCATTTCAAAGAAATTGGAGAAAAATATGGTCCGTTTGATTTTGCGATTCTAGAAAATGGACAATACAACGATGCTTGGAAATACATTCATGCTTTACCAACAGATTTACCTGCGATCATTACCGATTTAAAAGCTAAACATATTATTCCTGTACATGCTGCAAAATTTGCTTTGGCAAAACATGCTTGGGACGAACCTTTGGAAAAAATTATAGAGAATGGTAAGCAAAATAAGCTCGATATTTTGACGCCTATGATTGGTGAACCACTAAATTTGAACGATTCTGTCTTTCACTTCAAAGAATGGTGGAGGGATTAAAACATTTATTACCGAATAATATTCGAAATATTTTTTAATTTTTTAAACAATATTCGAAATTATTGATTTATAATAAGTTTATTCTGAATTATCTTCAGAAAACCATTTGTATTCCGTAATTTTGGCAACTGAAATTTAACTTTAAACAAAAAAATAAACAAAATGGAACTGAATAGAGAACGTCTATTGGAATTGGTGCAAAAATATGGTGCGCCCTTGTATGTATATGATGCGAACAAAATTAGATCGCAATATGAAAAGATGACAAATGCATTTTCTACAGTCAAACGTTTAAAGTTAAATTATGCATGTAAGGCAAACACAAATCTTAATATTTTAAAGTATTTCAAATCACTTGGTTCAGGATTGGATACGGTTTCTATTCAAGAAGTAGAATTGGGATTGATGGCAGGTTTCAAACCAAAAGAAATCATTTATACGCCAAATGGTGTTTCGTATGCTGAAATTAAAAAAGCAATTGATTTAGGTGTTCGCATCAATATCGATAACCTTTCTGTTTTAGAAACATTTGGTCAAGATTTTCCTAAATATCCAGTTTGTGTGCGTATTAATCCACATATTATGGCAGGTGGAAATGCAAATATTTCGGTTGGACATATTGATTCAAAATTCGGAATTTCTATTCACCAATTACCACATATCAAACGTGTTGTAGAAAATACAGGTTTACATTTGGATGGTGTTCACATGCATACAGGTTCTGATATTTTAGATATTGATGTTTTCTTACAAGGAGCTGAAATTTTATTTGAAGTTGCAGCAGAATTCAAGAATTTATCTTATATCGATTTTGGATCAGGATTTAAAGTTCCTTACTATCCAGGCGCAGACGAAACAGATATTGAATATTTAGGAGAGCGTTTATCAGCACGTTTCAATGAGTTCGAAAAAGCGTACGGAAAACCTTTGACATTAATGTTCGAGCCAGGAAAATATATGGTTTCTGAAGCAGGATCTTTCTTAGCAACTGTAAATGTTGTGAAACAAACAACTTCTACTGTTTTTGCTGGAATTGATACAGGTTTCAACCATTTAATTCGTCCAATGTTTTATAGTGCTCATCACGAAATTGAAAATATTTCGAATCCAGAAGGTCGTAGCCGTTATTACACAGTTGTGGGATATATTTGTGAAACAGATACGTTTGGATCGAATCGTAAAATAAATGAAATTAGCGAAGGAGATGTGTTGTGTTTCCACAATGCTGGAGCATATTGTTTCTCGATGGCTTCGAACTACAATTCGCGTTTCAAACCTGCGGAAGTCTTGTTAATTGACGATAAGGATTATTTAATTCGTCGTCGCGAAACAATTCAAGATTTAATCGCAACAACAGAGGATATAAAATTCTAAGCTCAGAATTTTTATATATTTTTATAGTATTTTAAAGCTCAATCTAAGGATTGGGCTTTTTTCTATTTACTTAATTTTAATGGTTTACTTAGAAACATTTCATGAATAACACTTCTAATTAGATTTTCTCTATTCGTCATTGTGTCATCATATTTATATTCAATTCTTTCTTCAATAGGTTTTAAAGGAGAAATACTTGTTGGCTGATTAATATAATTCTTCACATTATCCAAAATCAATTCATTATTCTTTTCAAGCGATAAATCTTGCGAATACTTAAAATCAAAATAGCCAGATTGTTGAGCAAAATTCATCAACAATTTATTTTTTAAATTATCATTCTGAGCAACTTCTTGCGCAAAAAGAGCAATTGGAAAAAGAAAGAATAAAAGTATTTTCATTATCAATCATTTACTGTTTTAAAGTTATGAAAATATTTTAAAGATTCAATCTATCCAATTTTAAAAACTTTACAATGACATTCGTCTTATGCAATTCGAAATGAATTAAATACTTTTGCCTCAAAGTTAGTATATGAAAGAAAAAAAAGATAAACGAAGTGCCTCTCAAAAATTAATAGACGATGCTTTCTTCCTATTTTTGATGATTCTTGGAGCTTTTTGTGTGTTAATAATTCTTGTTGTGGTCTAAAAAATGAAACTATTTGATACTTATTTTAGTTTTTATATTCTGAGTTGGATTTTTATCAAACTTACCCGAATTTATTCCATAGAAATTGAGTATCTCAACCATTATTTAACTGATATTTTTGCGGTACCTGCTATGACGCACTTAGGAAGTTATATCATTTCGAAAATTAAATACAACAATCAAGTTTATGTTTATCCAACAAGTTATTTGGTAATTACTGCTTTTGTTTTGAGTCTTTTATTAGAATTTATTATGCCAAAATTTTCTTCGAATTATACAGCAGATATATTAGATGTTGTCTGTTATTTTATGGGAATTATTTTTTACTTAAAATTCCATAAACCACATGTATTAGAGTTTAAGAATAAGATTATTGAATATTAAATTTCTTTAAGAATTTATAAATTTCTTGATTTGCTCCATAGATTACCAATACATCATCTTTTGTAATTACTGTATTTGATGTAGGAAAACCTTGTACTTCTGGAACAATTTTATATTGACCTAAAAAACTAGCTTCTTCTTTGTTTTTAATAATTGTCATTACCAAAATATTATGTTGCTTTTTGAACTGTATCTCATCAAACGTCTTTCCAACCAATTCATTTGGCGTCACCACCTCTATGATACTGTATTCTTTGTTCAATTCAAAAGAATCTACAACACCTTTTACATTTAGTTTTTTGGTCCAACGCTCAGCAGATTCAGCTTCGGGACGAATAATTTCTGACACTCCAATTGCTTGCAATACATTTTCATGCAATGAATTAATGGAACGACTAATCAAGCGTTTTACATTTTTATTTTTAAAAATAGCCGTCGCCATAATATTTGCGCCTTCATTTTCGCCAATACTCACAATTACAATATCGGTATTATTAAGCGGTAACTTGTTCATAGACAATTCGTCTGTTGCATCCAAACAAATGGTATAAGATAATTTATCTTTCAGAGCTTCAACACGTTGTATATTATTATCAACACCAATAATTTCGTGCCCAAGTTTCACCATTTTCTTTCCAAGCGCTGCTCCAAAATTTCCTAAACCTATAATTATTACTTTCATAATTTTCTTTTAAATTAAAATATCATCTGAT
This sequence comes from Empedobacter sp. UBA5036, assembly GCF_002415215.1. Taxonomy (NCBI): domain Bacteria; kingdom Pseudomonadati; phylum Bacteroidota; class Flavobacteriia; order Flavobacteriales; family Weeksellaceae; genus Empedobacter; species Empedobacter sp. UBA5036. The sequence continues at coordinate 36,410 of NZ_DICC01000020.1, read as the reverse complement.
GGATAACGATAATTTGACGAAACCGTTTTCTTGAAAAAAGCCATCAAAATTGTAATCATCGAAACACGACCAATAAACATCATTGTAATGACAACAATTTTACTTGGATCGGATAATGTTGGTGTTAAATTTAAAGATAAACCAACTGTTGAATATGCCGAAAAAGCTTCGAATGCAACATCAATGAGATGCAAATGATTATCAAATTTAGTAATCAAAAATATTCCTGTTCCAATCACTAAAAAAGATAATGTCATTGTTGCAAAAGCTTTTTGTACATTGATAGGGCTTAATTCTCTTTTGTAAATTTCGATTTTATTTTTTCCGCGTGCAATATTAATAAAATTAAGAATTGCAATTGCAAAAGTACTCGTTTTAATTCCTCCTCCTGTTGATGCTGGTGAAGCACCAATCCACATTAACAAAATAACCAAAAGTATGGAAGAGAATTGTAAGTGAGAAAAATCGATATTATTAAAACCTGCTGTACGAGGCGTCATTGCAACAAATAAAGCCGAAATAAATTTACCAAAACCATGATGTTGACCTAATGTCAAATAATATTCTTCGAAGAATAAAATGATCGTAGAAATAATTAATATGACTAATGAAGTTATTAAATTTACTTTAGAACTTAACGAAAACACCCAATTTTTACGATTATTCTTGTTGTGAATAATTTTTGAGATTAATTTTCGAATTAAATAATCCACATAACGCAAAATATTAATCAAGATAGGAAAACCTATTCCTCCTAAAAAAATCAAAGTGATTAGAACTGACTGAAAACCATAATTGTGTACAAATCCTTTGTTCATCAAACCGTTGGGCAAAGTCGAAAAACCAGCGTTACAAAAAGCCGAAACCGAATGAAAAATACTGAAAAATAATTTGTCTACAATACTAATATTATATGGTGCAATCGAAATATAAATTAAAGCCGCACCTACTAATTCGATTCCAAAAGTTAAATAAATAATCTTTTTTACAAACGAAAAAACTTCACTCAAAGAGTCATTATTCGCAATACTTCCCAAGGCAATTTGATTCTCATAAGAGCTATTTCCTTTGAAAAAATAAGCAATATATCCGGCAAAAGTCAAAATACCTAAACCTCCTGCCTGAATGAGTAACATCAAAATAAAATGACCAACTGGCGTGTACGTGACATAGGTATCAACAGACGTTAAACCCGTTACACAAACGGCGCTTGTAGACGTGAACAATGCATCTAGAAAAGAAATTGGATGATAAGTTGCTTTTGGTAACATCAATAAACACGCTCCGCCAAAAACTAAAATGAAAAAACTGAAAATAAATAGTTGCGGCGGCGTAATAACTGATCGCTTGAATGTAAAATTAGGCGTAGCAATTTCTCTTACTAATTTTAAAACAATAGCAAATTGCAAATATTTGCTGACAAAAAACCAACTATAATCGGTTATTTGCATTTTAATGCAATAAAGAATAAATAGTATACTTACTATATCAAAAATGATGACTCGCGGAATAATTTTTTCTTTAAAATAAACATATTTAAGTATTGTTCTTAAAATTCCGACAGATAGTAGAATGATAAAAAAAATGTTTATATAAAGTTTATACTCAACAGGAAATCCAAATCCAAACATTACCAATAATGCTATAATAGCTAATGTGTACGATATTGAAAGGATTACGTTAAAAAACTTATTGTTTACTAAAATTCGAAACATATTTGTTTCATAATAATTAAAAAGGCAAATTTATAATTATGTATACTTCTTACAAGTTAATCATTACTTTTTTTTTGAAAAGCTATAAATTAGTTATTAATGTTTTTAAAGATTTTCATTCTACCAACCATAAAAACCATAATCAATCCAAAGCAAGCAAATAACGCATAAGAATATCTCAAATCAAAAGCTTCAGCAATATAACCAATCAGTGGTGGTCCCATTAAAAATCCTAAAAAAGAGATACTCGAAACCATTGCCAATGCAACGCCTGGATTTACATTTTTGTTTTTTCCCGCTACACTATAAACTGTCGGAACATTACACGCAACACCCAATCCAACCATCATAAATGCAATTGTACACACAATAAATTGAGGAAAAAATACTGAAAGCATCAAACCAGAAAACATCAAAATTCCACTAATTTGCATCACGCGTTGTTTTCCATATTTACTGATAAAATAATCACCAACGAAACGTCCTGTTGCCATCATTACCATAAACGAAGCATAACCAACGACAACCAAATTTTGAGGTGCTTTTACGATATCTTGGAAATAAACACCACTCCAATCGAACATCGCACCTTCTGTTGCCATGCTTAGAAAACCTATAATTCCTAGTTGAACCAAAACAGTATCTGGTTTTGAAAAAATAGATTTCTTTTCCTTCGCTGGAGTTGATGTAGAATCGACTAAATATTTTTTATTAATGAACCAGCTCAAAATAATTAAGCCATAAATAATCACAAAATGATAAAATGTATTCACATGCAAATTCATCATCAATAAACCAATCAAAGCACCTGTAAAACCAGCTATACTCCACGCTCCATGAAAAGATGACATAATCGATTTTCCATATATTTTCTCAACCTCAACACCTTGCGTATTCACCGAAATATTGCACATGTTTCCGATTACTCCAAAGAAAAATAACACAGCACCTAATTGATAAAAATTTTGAGCTAGACCTATACAACAAAGTATCAAAGGATAAATTAAAACAACAATTCGTAAGACATTTTTGCTTCCAAATTTCGCTACTAATTTTCCGGAAAGTGCCATTGTACACAATTGACCAATCGGCATTAACAACAACAAAGTTCCTAATTGTCCTTCTGAAATTCCTAAATCTGATTTGATTGTCGGAATACGACTTGCCCATGAAGAAAAGGCTAAACCTTGCGAAAAAAAGAAAAGCGAAACAGCTAAACGAATGCGATTTTTTTGAGTTGATGATAATTCTGTTGATGAATGCATGGCTAAAAAATGATTTGCAAAGTTAAGCTTCTCTCCCGAAATTATAAACTCAAATGCAAAATAGGATAAGCTTTTCCTTCGCCATCTTTTTCAGAACGAGAAATAACCTTAAAACCTTGACTTAAATAAAAATCAATTGCTTGCTGATTTTGTTCATTCACATCAACAGATTTTACATTCAATTCTTGAATAGAAAAATCCAACAACGCCTTCCCTACTCCTTTTCGTCGAAAATCATTGTGAATAAATAACATTTCGAGATTTTGTTCTGCGACACCGACAAATCCTACCAATTTATTCTCAATCTCGTAACCAAATAAAGTAACATGCGGAAAATAATTAGGTAAATTTTCTTTATAATATTCAAAATCTTCTTTTGCTAAAAAATGGTGTGTGTTACTAACCGAACTTACCCAAATATCTCTCAATCTCGGAAAATCTACTTCTTCAATTCTTCTAATCATGACTATAATTAATTTAGACAAAGATATAAACGACTCTTTTCAAAAAAAACAATAAAAATATTCTATTGAGAATCATTTTGTTAAAAATTATTTTAAAAATAATTGTTTTTAGAATTTGGAAAAACGAAAAAGCGTTCTATATTTGCACTCGCAATACCGCAGTAGACTGCGTTATTGGAGAGTTGGCAGAGTGGTCGAATGCGGCAGTCTTGAAAACTGTTGAGGGTCACACCTCCGGGGGTTCGAATCCCTCACTCTCCGCTAAGAAAACCCAATAGAGTAATCTGTTGGTTTTTTTATTTTTCTGAGTTTATAAAGTCTTATAAACCTAAAACTGAATTACCATATTTTCTAGAAATATTAAAATCGATTCAAATTAATTTTGATTATAACTCTTTTAATAAAATTGTTAATCATAATGGAATTGATAAGATAACTGATATTAAAATCGAATCTTTAGACTTCCTAATTTCCTATGCAGATTTTATATTAGAAGATAATGTGATTTCAGATACTGAAATACAAGATTTTACTTTTCTAAAAAGAATTTTTAAGATTAAAGAAGGAGATTTTAGTAAATATAAAAACTTAGAAATGAATGAAATTCTGAAAAAAAGAATTTATTAGGATTTATTCAGACAATTTTGTCAATCAAAAAGAATAGCTTCTAAACCTTAATCTTCAATCTCTTTTTGATTTAAGCTACGACAAATTTGAAGAAATAATAGAAGACGAAATCATAAAATCGTTAATCCAAGTAGCTAATCCTAAAGATCTAGATATTGCGAAATTACCAAAAGGATTTACGCTTATTTAGATACAATTCACAACACTTTTATAATGTTACTTATAAAAGAAATATATTTCACGCCAAAAAATTCTAAACTTCTTCAAAAAATATTTTTTACAAGAAGTTAAATATGCTAATAATTTCCCTAGTGATAGTAGAAATAATACAAATGATGCGGGGTGTGCACCTGCTGCATCTAATTGAACAGCTAGTTTTTATATGCTAACAGGACAAAAAATTAGACCTGAAGCTTGGATCGATTTAGATCCTGGTCAACAAAAGTTATTCAATTCTACAACATCGGGAAGTGGAGCTACTTTAAATTCATATTATAATAACATGACTATTATAGAGAACTAAGTATTATAAAACTGAGTCATTAAAACTTTGACTAGAATAATATAAATTATTTAAAAACGTAAAAAAATATCAAGTCTCCTGTTGAAGTAATTCTTGGCTTGCTAAAAGCTTGAACACTGGTTCAAGCTTTTTTGTTTTCAAACCAAACGAATAGATTTTATGAATATTCTTTTTGTGATAACCTCATCACGAATTCGCTTCCAACGCCATATTCGCTAAATACATCTAGTGTTCCTTTTTGAGCTTCGATAAATTCTTTGCTAATAGCCAAGCCCAAACCTGTACCTTCTTTGTGAGTACCTGGTACACGAAAATAGCGGTCGAAAACTTTGGGTAAAAATTCAGTTGGAATCCCAATTCCTTCGTCTTTAACTTTAAAGGATGTTTCGGTTGTTGTTTGTTCAATAGTAATCCAAATTCGAGCATTTTCGTGAGAATAATGTATTGCATTTGAGATTAGATTTGATAAAACCCAAGCCGTTTTTTCAAGATCAACTTTTATAGATTCTAAATGATTTGGTATATTCGTTTCTATGATTAAATGTTTTTGTTCAGCTAAAGTTTGGTTGGCTTTAACTGCATTTTCTACTATTTCAATAGGGAAGACTTCTGTTTTATTCATTTGAATTGTACCACTTTCTATCTGTGTTAAGTTGAGTAATTCTTTTGTTATTCGCAATAAACGATGTACATCATCGTCAATACTAGTTACCAAATCATTTTGTTCTTCGTTTAATGTTCCTATTTGCTTATTTCGAAGTAATTGCAAACTCATTTCCATAGATGAAATAGGCGTTTTAAATTCATGCGAAACTGTAGCAATAAATCGTGTTTTGGCTGCATCTAGTTCTTTAAATTCGGTAATGTTTCTAAGAATAATCACATGCCCAACAACTTGTTTTATCGTTTCTCCTGTTGGAATTATTTCGATATGAAAAATTTCTTTGGTAAAAAATTGTTCTTTTTCATCCACTACAATTTGCAAAGGTTTTTCGTCTTTTATAATTTCTGTTTCGATATTTTGCAATAACAATCGAATCAAATCATTGTGCAAAGCCAAATCTTTACCTGCCTTATTTACCATTTGTTTAGCAGACAATCCTGTTACTTTTACAGCTTCATTATTCGCGAAAATTACTTGCATTTGTTCATCCAAACCAATTACAACATCGTGCATATTATTAATCAGCGTTTCCATTCTTGTTTTTTGTTTTAGAATAGTTGCTAAATGACTTTCGTTGTATTCTTCTAATTTAGAAGCCATGGTGTTAAAAGATTGCGCTAAATCCCCAAATTCATCTTTTTTGTCTAAATACACGCGCTCTTTGTAATTATTCGAAGCAATTTCCTTGATACTATTCGTCAATTTCTGAATAGGATTAGCAATATTAGATGGAATTTTAATCAAAGAATTAAAGGCTATAAAAATACATGCAATACCTGTGAAAATGATTAATAAAATGGCTTGATTAGCGGTTTTTTCGGCAAATTCACTTTTAATTTCTATGGCTTGCATATTCATTTCCATCATTTCTAAAAGCGAGATTCTAACATCTTTTAATAGTTCTGGAGAATGATTTCCTTCTTTATAAGCATCAAATTTATCTCGAATCTGTTGATTCAATTCTTTTTCACCTTGTTCTGTTGCGTTTAATTCTTGATTTGCTAATTGCTTTTCAAACGATTTGGAATTAAAGTTTTCCGCATCATTTAAATTTCGCATCATACTTTTTGCATAAATCAACGAGTTGTAATTATCATGCAAAATATTTTGTGTATCATTTTTCAATGAATAAATAGACGTAGTTGCTACAGCTGCCAATAATACAATCAATAAAAACAGCAAGCCTAATCCTAAGCGAAGTTTAGTTTTAATTCTCATTTTGATAAAATAATCACATCAACATGTAACGAAGATAGTTTTTTTAGTAATTGATTAAATACATTCGTAGCCAAAATAATCTGGATTAAATTTAACTTTGGTTTTCCCAAACAAACAGTGGTAATATTTCGCAATTCAATTTGTTGAATGATAGCTGTAGAAACCCGTTGATTTTTTACCTTAATAATCTCAGCGCCTAATTCGGTTGCTAATTTTAAATTATAAATGAGATGGCGTTGTTTGTCCAAAGCAATTTTATTAGGATGTTCTTTTGGTGTTTCTACGTACAATACAAACCAACGTGAATTATAATATCCAGCCAAACGAGCGGTTTTTCGAATAACAGTTTTGGCATTTTTATCATTGCTACTAATGCATGCCAAAAAACGCGACGGTTTTGCATAAACAGATGATACATATTCGGTTTCAACCTTTTTTTCTACATGAGAAGCAACTTCTTTTAAAGCTAATTCACGCAATTGTAAAATATTTGATGGAATAAAAAAGTTGTTTAAAGCCGTTTGAATTTTATCTTTCGGATAAATTTTTCCTGTTTTTAATCGTTCAATTAAATCATCTGCTGTTAAATCAATATTTACAATCTCATCTGCTTGTTCCAAAATTATATCAGGAATTCGTTCCGAAACATCAATTGTTGTAATTTCGGAAATACTATTATTCAAACTTTCTAAATGTTGAATATTAACAGCAGAAATAACATTGATACCAGCATCTAAAATTTCCATAACATCTTGCCAGCGTTTCGCATGTTTGCTTCCAAAAACATTAGAATGTGCTAACTCATCCACAATAACAATTTCGGGTCTTTGTCTTAGGATTTCTTCCAAATCCATTTCTTCGACAGATTTACCTTTGTAGTAAATTATTTTTCGTGGAATTATGGTTAATCCTATAACAAAATTTTCTGTTTCGACACGTTTATGCGTTTCGATATATCCAATTTTTACATCGATCTTATTTTTTTGCAATTCGTGGGCTTCTTGCAACATACGATACGATTTTCCAACGCCAGCGCACATTCCAATATATACCTTAAACTTGCCTCGTTTCGATTTCCGAATCAAGGCAAGAAAGTCTTCTGCTGTATGTTGTGTTTCTTTTTCCATTTATAATTTTAATGCTAAAGAAGTTGTGAAAAATGTTTCATTTGATACATTTTTATCATTTCGAAAATAGATATCATCTTTACTCGAAAAACTTCTAATTTCTGTTCTCCACATCAAATTATTTGTAAAATAATGATCTAAATTCAAAGAAAAGCCGACTGTTTTGAAACCATTTTGTGTATTCGTTGAGATTATTACACCTTTTTCGTCAGCATAATATTCGGCACGTGCAGTTGCAGACCATTTTTCATTGAATGTATATTGCCCAACTAAAATAGGACTGTACCAAATATTATAACTGTCTGATCGTTTCGATTTTTGTTGTGCACCAATATCAAAACCTGCGGTTATTGAAAGCTTTTTAATAGGTTTAAAAACAGCATAAAGATGATGGAAATAACGCATTTGACGCAAAGAATCAGGAGTATCGCTACCAATAAACGAACTGCTGTTGATCGAAAATTTTTCATTTGGAGTGTAAGTAATTTGATGTCCAAAAGCTGGTGTAGAATTACCATCAAGACGCTTGATACGTTGCCAACCATTTAAATAATGCAAACTTATTGCCCATTTGTTATTAGGCGAAATATAACTCAGTTTAACACCAGTTGAAAAATATGGTGAATTCTCTGCCTGAATACTTCGTGTAAGCGTTGCAACATTAGCACCAATTGCGCTTTCAAATCCAATGTGAGAAGGCATAATACCTGCATCTAGCCATAAATTTTTATTCTTTGAAAGTTTGATACCGATATTTGCTTCGTAAATATTTCTTAAACCATCAGGTTCTGCAGCAAGATTTGATTGCGCATAAGTTCCTGCCATTAAAGCAAGATTTCCTCGAACTCGTTCATCAGTGTATTGCAATTGAATTGTACCGAAGTTTAAATTCACCTCATTATGTCGATTAAACGAATACAAATAATTCGGAAGCTGATTGTTTTTTGGTTGATTAAAATCGTAGGTATAATAAACTTCTGCATAACCAGAAAGTTTTAATTTCTGAATAGAATCGTTTTGAGCTTGAACATTTAAACCCAAAATAAAAGAACCAAAAGCAAGTATTTTTTTCATTATTTCGATAATTTATCCAATTCGATATTCAGTTTTAACACATTGATTTTATCAGGACCTAAACTACCTAATAAAGGTTTTTCAATTTGGTTATCAATTAATTCTTTTACTTTTTCGTGATCTAAACCTCGAGCTTTTGTAATTCGATCAACTTGCACAATTGCTCCTTGAACTGAAATATTAGGATCTAAACCACTTCCACTAGCTGTAATTAAATCTACAGGAACGTCTTCTTTTTTTACCGTTGGATTTTTTTGAAGAAAATCATTTAAGCGTTTTTCAACTTCTTGCAAATATTCTTCATTATTTGATCCTTTGTTACTTGCACCAGAACCTGCTGCATTGTAATCTACAGCCGATGGTCGTCCCCAGAAATAATGATCTTTTGAAAATGATTGTCCAATATTTTCGTAATAATGCTGATTGTTTTTATCGGCAACTAAAAAACCTTTTCCTTGATTTGGAGAAAGTTGAGCAATTCCCCACATAGCTAACGGATATAGTACCATTAAAAGGAGCATTAAGCTAAATGTTAGTAAAATTGCTTTTATACTATTTTGTTTCATTTTGTATTAGTTTTAAAAATTGCTGTTTTGAATTTTATTAATAGAATATTGAACTCCTTCAAAACAGCTCATTACATTAATTAAAAAAATATGGAAATAAAGATGTCGATTAGTTTTATTCCGATAAATGGAACGATTATTCCTCCAATTCCATAAATCAGTAAATTTCTTCTCAAAAGTGCACTTGCTCCAATTGGTTTGTATGGAACACCTTTTAATGCTAAAGGAATCAAGAAAGGAATAATGATCGCATTGAAAATAACAGCTGATAAAATAGCGGTTTCGGGACTATGTAAATTCATGATGTTTAATCCTTGTAAGGCAGGAATTGCTGTAATAAATAAAGCGGGTATGATGGCAAAATATTTTGCTACATCGTTGGCAATACTAAAGGTTGTTAAGGTTCCGCGCGTCATTAATAATTGTTTTCCGATTTCAACAACTTCAATTAATTTGGTTGGATCATTATCTAAATCCACCATATTTCCGGCTTCTTTTGCTGCTTGCGTACCACTGTTCATGGCTACACCAACATTAGCTTGCGCCAGAGCAGGAGCGTCATTTGTACCATCGCCCATCATCGCAACCAAACGACCTTCGGTTTGTTCTTTTTTGATGTAATTCATTTTATCCTCCGGTTTTGCTTCCGCAATAAAATCGTCTACACCTGCTTTTTCTGCGATAAATTTAGCAGTCATAGGATTATCACCTGTTACCATAACCGTTTTGATTCCCATTTTACGTAAACGAGCAAAGCGTTCTTGAATTCCAGGTTTAATAATATCTTGTAGTTCGATCACTCCTAAAACTTGTTCATTTTGAGAAACAACTAAAGGTGTTCCTCCATTTTGAGCAATCTCATTGGCTTTCATTTGAATTTCGTTTGGAAAAGTATTTCCAGCATTTTCAACCAAATTTTTGATAGCATCTAGAGCTCCTTTTCGAATACGGATTTGATCAAAATCAATTCCTGAACAACGTGTTTCTGCGCTAAAATTGATGAAAATAGGATGTTGAATTGCGTATTTTAATGGATCTATCTGAACTAATTCTACAATTGATTTTCCTTCAGGAGTTTCATCACTCATCGAACTAAGCACTGCTGCTTTTTCTAAAGCTTCCATTTCTATTCCAATTGCAGGATATAAAGCTGTTGCTTTACGATTTCCGATTGTAATGGTTCCTGTTTTATCCAATAATAAAACATCTATATCGCCTGCTGTTTCTACTGCTTTTCCACTTTTTGTAATGACATTTGCGCGCAAAGCTCTGTCCATTCCAGCAATTCCGATTGCGGATAATAAACCTCCAATAGTGGTTGGAATTAAACATACAAATAATGAGATTAAAGCGCCAATGGTAATGGGAACATTTGCATAATCAGCGAAAGGTTTTAGGGTAACCATAACAATGACAAATACTAATGTAAAAGCAGCTAATAAAATGGTTAAAGCAATTTCATTTGGAGATTTCTGACGATTTGCACCTTCAACTAATGCAATCATTTTATCTAAAAAACTTTCTCCTGGTTGTGTCGTAACTTTGACTTTAATTCGATCCGAAAGAACTTTTGTTCCTCCAGTAACCGAACTTTTATCGCCTCCAGCTTCACGAATTACAGGTGCACTTTCTCCTGTAATAGCACTTTCGTCGATCGTTGCTAAACCTTCTATAATTTCACCATCGGTTGGAATTATATCTCCAGCTTCACAGATAAAAATCATATCTTTGATTAGAGCAGAAGACGAAATGATTTCACCATTTTCTAATTTAGCAGGCGTTTCTTCTCGCGTTTTACGTAAACTATCAGCTTGAGCTTTTCCTCTTGCTTCAGCAATTGCTTCAGCAAAATTGGCAAATAATAATGTAAAAAGAAGTAAGATGAAAATTGAAAAATTATACCCAAAACTACCTTGAGATGTTTCACCTAAAAGAATCCAAAAGCAAACTCCTAACATAATTGCAGTACCAATTTCTACAGCAAACATGACAGGGTTTTTATATAAAGTTGCTGGATTTAGTTTGATGAAAGCTTCTTTGAAGGCTGTTTGTACCAATGTTTTTTCAAATAAATTGGTTTTATTTTCTCGTGTCATTTTCTAAAATTTTGGAGTTGAAAAATAATCAGCAATGGGACCTAAGGTTAAAGCTGGAAAAAATGCTAAGGCTGCAACAATTAAGATGATGGCAAAAACAATACTTCCAAAAGTTGCTGTATCGGTTGCTAAAGTTCCTGAACCTTCTGGAACAAAATGTTTTTTTGCTAATAATCCAGCAATTGCAACAGGACCAATTATAGGTAAGAATCGTCCTAAAATTAATACAAAACCAGTTGCAATATTCCAAAATGGAGTGTTGTCTCCTAATCCTTCAAAACCAGAACCGTTGTTTGCAGCAGATGAAGTAAATTCATATAACATTTCACTAAATCCATGATACGAGGAGTTGTTTAAGGTTGATAGTGTTTCACTTGGTATTCCAGCAGCCAAAGCTGTTCCTACTAAAATCAAGAATGGATGTAAAAGGGTAATCATCATGGCGATTTTCATTTCTTTGGCTTCTATTTTTTTTCCAAAAATTTCAGGTGTTCTACCAACCATCAATCCACTAATAAATACCGCTAAAATTACAAATACAAAGAAGTTTAAAATACCAACTCCTACACCTCCATAAACACTGTTGATCATCATAGCTAACAGTTCATTCATCCCAGATAATGGCATTGTACTATCGTGCATAGAATTGACTGAACCTGTAGAAATAACGGTTGTTGCGATGCTCCAAAATCCTGAAGCGGCAGAACCAATTCGAACTTCTTTACCTTCCATTGCACCTAATGAATTATCAATACCGAGTCTTTCAATCATTGGATTTCCTTGCGATTCCATGTAAACATTCGGAATCGTTAAACATAGAAAGCCAACAGTCATGACACCAAACATCATCCAAGCAAATTTTCTGCGATTAGTATAAACGCCAAATGCAAATAACATCGCCAACGGAATCAGCATTTGTGCAATCATTTCCGTCATATTACTTATATATGTTGGATTTTCGAATGGGTGTGCAGAGTTGGTACCAAAGAATCCTCCGCCATTTGTTCCTAAATGTTTTATGGCTATAAAAGCTGCTGCAGGTCCTCGAGAAACTTCCACTTTATTTCCTTCTAAAGTCATCATTTCATCTTTTCCTTCAAATGTCATTGGAGTTCCTTGAAAAATTAAGATTGATGATACAATTACACATAATGGCAATAAAATACGCGTAATCGATTTGATGAAATAAGTATAAAAATTACCTAAAGTTGTCGTTGTTTTTTGTCGAAAGGCTTCAAATAATGTAACTGCTGCTGCCATACCGGTTGCTGCACTCACAAATTGTAAAAACATCAGCCATAATTGCGCTAAATAACTTACGCCTGTTTCTCCTGAATAGTGTTGTAAATTACAATTCACTACAAACGAAATAATCGTATTGAAAGCCAAATCAGGACTCATACTTGGATTTTTATCTGGATTAAAAGGCAACAGACCTTGTGTCATTAATAGGATAAATCCAATGATAAACCAAATCAAGTTAATCGTTAATAATGCACTTAAATGTTGTTTCCAATTCATCTGTTCCTCCGAATTGATACCTGATATTTTGAATAACAACTTTTCTATTGGGGAAATTAATCGGTCTAAAAAAGTTGGTTTATTGAGATAAACACGTGCAATATAATTTCCTAACGGAATGGAAAGAGCGATCGCAACTAAAAATTGTACGATAACGCCAAATATTTCTGAATTCATTTTTACGAATAATTAAGTTTAAAATTTTTCGGGTTTTAATAGCACATATACCAAGTATACAAACAAGGCAATGGCGATGATTAATAAGAAAATCATGGTGAAGAATTATATATTATCAAAAAAGTCAATGGATTTGAAGAATACTCCAAAACATAAAATACCAGCTAATAGTAATACAATTGTTATCATATTCCTGAATGATAAATTTGTTTAACATATTCTGATTTCAAATTCATTGGAAACAAATTCAAAAACTGTTTTCGGTTTTTGAAATCCGCTTCAATCATCAAAGTAACGGGTAGTATAAACAGATTATTGATGTATGTTTTACCCAAATCATTTGTTTTTGAAAACAATTTTCCTACACTATAACATAGCTGTTTTACACGTGCTGGATTATTATCTAAAATGTTTTGCAGTACTTTACTTTTAAGTTCTTTGACTTCATCTAATGAAATCGTTTGTTTCATTTTCATTTTGTAGATTTTTAAATTTCTCTACATAAGCCAATCAAAATGCCAAAGCAATTAGAATTAATTAGACGAAACAAAATCAATACGTTATGTTTTTATGGGTTTTTACTCAAATAAAAAACCCTTCCAAAATGGAAGGGTTTATTTTCATTATGATAAAGTATTTTATATCTGTTTTTCATTTTGAACAAAAATTCGTCAGTTCGAGTTATTTTCGTTTCGATAGAATAAGAAAATAGTATCGAGAACTTAGACGAATATATACCTAAAACCATCTTACTTCTCGATATAAAATTCTTTTCAGAATTTCACTCGAACTGACGGTTTTATTGATAAAATTATCAAAATATATAATGGTCAGTATTTTATATTAATTCAGTTCATATTCGGCTATTTTTCGATAAAGCGTTGTTAAACCAATACCTAATAATTCTGCCGTTTTTGTTTTGTTTCCTTTTGTAAATTTTAAAACTTTCTGAATATGTTTTTTTTCCATTAAAGCTAATTCTAATGAATTTTCGTTCTGATCAATTTCGCTTGTTTGAATAAATGAAGGAAAATCATTTGTAGAAAGTTCTTCATTTTCCGACAAAATAATAGCACGTTCGATCGTATTTTTTAATTCACGAATATTTCCTGGCCACGAATATTTTTTTAGAAAAAGTAAAGCTTCCTGATTGATAGATTTTATATTTTTTTGATAATAATGATTAAAGTGTTTTATAAACTGATTCACGATTAGTTCGATATCCGAAACGCGTTCACGTAAAGAAGGTAACTCGATATGAAACACAGAAATTCGATAAAATAAATCTTCTCGAAATGTTCCGTTTGCAATTTCCTTTTCCAAATTTCGGTTAGTGGCTGCAATAATTCGTACATCAACTTTTGTAGGTTTTGTTTCGCCGATTTTAATAAACTCACCTGATTCTAAAACTCGCAACAATTTTGCTTGTAAATCCAAGGCCATTTCGCCAATTTCATCTAAAAAAATAGTTCCTAAATGTGCTTCTTCAAACAAACCTTTCTGATCTTTCATTGCGCCTGTAAATGCACCTGCTTTATGACCAAATAATTCACTTTCTAATAAGTCTTTACTAAAAGCCGAACAATTAATTGCAACAAAATTTTGGTTTTTTCTCAAACTTGATTGATGTATAGCTGTTGCAAAAACTTCTTTTCCAGTTCCTGTTTCTCCAGTTAAAAGAACGGTAGCATTCGTTGGTGCAACTTTTTGAGCTAATTGTAAAGCTTGTTCAAAAATTGGAGATTTACCCAATAATAAATTACTGTCTAATTTTGTTGATGTTGTTTCTTGAGAAATTTCATTCTCTTTATTATATTTCACACGATCCAAAGCTCTATACAACAAAGGTAAAATACGATTGTTATCATCCCCTTTTGTAATATAATCAAATGCTCCGTTTTTAATGGCTTGAACGCCGTCAGGAATATTTCCGTAAGCTGTAAGCAGAATAATTTCTATCAAAGGAAATTTTTCTTTGACTTCTTTTGCAAACTCAACACCATTACCATCAGGTAATTTTACATCACATAAAACAACCTCAGGAGAAAGTGTTTTAATTTTCTTAAGGCCTGATTTTAAATCTTCAGCTTGATGTATTTCAAAACCTTCTAATTCGAGAATTCGAGCTAGGAGAGTTCTGATTTTTGTTTCATCGTCTATGATTAAAATTGAATGCATTCTTATTACTTGTGAACAACGAAGGTATTGTTTTTATGCATATAGATTTGAAATAATTATTTAGTTAATTTTAATAATAAGCATGTTTTTCTAGTATGTAATAAAATTTCAAACCATCTCTAGAGTTTTTATATTTATCAATTGTAAAAAAATCCTTCGTCTAAAAAGACAAAGGATTTCTAAAAAACTCAAAATGATGATTTTCTAACCATCAACCTTACTATGTTGTTTTCCGTAGAAAAAGTAAATACAAATTCCGATTACTAACCAAATCAAAAGTCGCCACCAACTTTCCATTGTTAATGAAGTCATTAAATAAACACAAACAATTATTCCTAAAATTGGAACTAGAGGAACCAAAGGAACTTTAAACTTACGTTCGGCATTTGGCATTTTTTTACGCATCACAATAATTCCAATACAAACTAAAGTAAAGGCAAATAAAGTTCCGATACTTACCATATGACCTAAATCTTTGATTGGTACAAAACCAGCAAAAATGCTTACAAAAACCAAAAAGAATAAATTGGTTTTCCAAGGTGTACGAAACTTTTTGTGTACATCTGAAAAGAAAGAAGGTAACAATCCGTCATTACTCATGCTATAAAACACACGACTTTGTCCTAATAACATCACTAATATAACCGATGTATAGCCTGCGATAATTGCCAAAATCAATACACTTTGTAAAAATGTATAACCTGTTACTGCAAATGCTGTCGCTGCTGGTGACGCATCCCCCTTAAAGGTTTCGTATGGTACCAAACCTGTCATTACCCACGAAAATAATACGTACAAAATGGTACAAATAACCAACGATCCCAAAATACCAATCGGCATTCCTTTCTGTGGATTTTTAGCTTCTTGTGCCGCAGTAGAAACCGCATCAAATCCAACAAAAGCAAAGAAAACAACTGCTGCTCCTGCTGCAATTCCTGGCATTCCTCCGAATTGAGTTCCTGGAATATTTTTAGGAATAAATGGAATATGATTTTCTGGATTGATATGACTCCAACCCAAAATGATAAAAACAATTACGACACTTACTTTTAAAATTACAAGAATATTGTTGATAATTGCAGATTCTTTTGTACCTCTCATTAACACTAAAGAAAGTAGACATACAATAAAGATTGCAGGTAAATTAACCATTCCGCCATCGGCTGGAGCGTGCAACAATTCTTGAGGTAAATGAATATTAATTCCTTGCAAAAATTTATCGACGTAAGCCGACCAACTCACACTTACAGTTGCCGCTGCCAAAGCATATTCTAACACCAAATCCCAACCGATAATCCAAGCAATAAACTCTCCCATTGTTGCGTAAGAATACGTATAAGCACTTCCAGCAACTGGAATCATTGAAGCAAATTCGGCATAGCAAAGTCCTGCAAAAGCACAACCAACTGCGGCTAAAACAAACGATAAAGTGACTGCGGGACCTGCATGATCTGCCGCTGCAATACCTGTTAAACTAAATAATCCAGCACCGATGATAGCGCCAATACCCAAAGCAACTAAGGCTCCCGAAGAGAGAGATCTTTTTAAACCACCTTCCGTTTCTTGCGAATCTTCTATTAACTTCGCTAATGGTTTAATTTTCCAAATTGACATAAAAATACATGTATTAAAACTTGACGAAATGTAAAGTGTTTCAGATATATTTTTAAAATTCGAAAAATAAATTTTATTTTTTTTGGATATATTTCTAAAAGAAAACTTAAAATTTAAGAATAATATAATTTAAAACTAATATTAAAATATTTTTTTAAATTATTAATAATAATCACTCCATATTTTTAACGAAACAAAATCTTATAATCTAAACAAATACGAATAAAATTATTTTTGACTTATTTTATTGAGACAAAAAAAACCTCGAAAATTATTTTCGAGGTTTTGTATTATTTTATTGAAATGATCTTCTTATTCTGCAATACTTGGAACTGAAACCAATTCGTTTGTATCAGCATCATAATCGATTTCATCAAAACTAAATCCAAACAATTGTAAGAATTCATCATGATAACCTTTGATATCAGAAATTTCTTTGATGTTCTCAGAAGTTACAATTTTCCATAAATCATCCACTTCTTTTTGTACATCTTCGCGCATTTCTAAATCATCGATACGAATACGTCCATTTTCGTCCAAAGGAACTTCTCCGTTTGCAGTATACAAGCGCTCTGCAAACAAACGTTGCATTTGCTCGATTGTACCTTCATGAATTCCTTTTGCTTTCATTACTTTGTACAATAACGAAATATATAATGGCACAACTGGAATAGCAGAACTAGACTGTGTTACCAAAGCTTTGTTTACAGAAACGTAAGAAACACCATTCAAATCTGACAATAATTCGTTGATAACTGGAACCGTTTTTTCTAAATCGTTTTTAGCCATACCAATCGATCCATCTTTATAAATTCTATGAGTCAATTCTGGCCCGATGTAAGAATAAGCAACAGTTTTTACGCCTTCAGCTAAAACACCAGCAGCTTTCAAATCTTCCATCCAAAATTTCCAATCTTCACCTCCCATTACAGCAATTGTATTATCAATTTCTTCTTGAGATTCAATCGGATCAATTGTAATATCTGTTACTTCTGCTGTATGAAAATCTACTGTTTTATTTGTAAATGGTTCTCCAATTGGTTTAAGAACTGATGAATACGCAACACCTGTTTTTGGATGTGTACGACGTGGCGAAGCTAAACTGTAAACCACTAAATCTACTTGACCTAAATCTTGTTTGATTAAATCAATCGTTTGTTGTTTAATCTCATCAGAAAAAGCATCTCCATTAATACTTTTTGCATACAAACCAGCTTCTTGCGCTTCTTTCTCAAAAGCAGCTGTGTTGTACCAACCCGCAGTCCCCGGTTTTCTTGGCGCAGCAGGTTTTTCGAAGAAAACACCTATTGTTGCAGCATTATATCCGAAAGCAGCTGTAATACGAGATGACAGACCAAAACCTGTCGAAGCTCCAATTACCAATACTTTTTTTGGTCCTTCGGCTGAAATATTTTTTGATTTTACGTACTCAATTTGATTGTGAACATTTTTTGCAGTTCCCTCAGGATGAGTCGTAATGCAAATAAAACCTCTTGTTCTTGGTTGAATAATCATTATACTTAATTTAGTCGCATAAATTTATAAAATAAATTCTATATAACGAAACGATCTTTTTGTACATAAAATCATTCTATTTTTGAGATAATTAATAGGAATACTGATTTCGATTTACTATATTTACAATTACTCAAAACCTACTTACCTATGAAAGATATTCACATAGGCTCTTTAATCAAAAAAAGAGTCGACGAACTTGGAATTGATATATCCCGTATCAAGGGCTTCTTCAAAACTTATTCTGAAAAAGAAATTAATGCTCAATATTTAAGTAAAAGCATACAAACAGACGATTTATTAAAATGGTCGAAGTTGTTGGAATATGATTTTTTTTTAGAATTTATACACTGAAGAAAAAAAGAAATTTCTAATGAATACAATATCCCTAAAAACACTATTCATAATTGGATAAAAAACTCCTACCAAAAAATTAAATCTTATAATTTGAATTCTGTTTTAGAGATTTTAAAAATTCAGCAAAAAAATAATTACACCAATACTTTTACTGCTGATAAGTTTAAAATCAGTCGAAATACTGTAGCTAAATGGCGTAAAATATATGGGTATTAAAAAACGGTTTCAAAAAGAAACCGTTTTTTTTATTTATCTATTATTTTTATCCTCTTTTATTACTTTATGTACCGCCAAAGTTGCAAACGGAATAAATGCGTACATCACATAAATGATAAAGTCTTCGTCATCCCATTTATATATTCTTCTGACTCTAAAAAGTAAAATCAAGTAAGCTGTAAACCAAAAACCGTGAAAACAACCGGCAAATGGCATTGGCAACACATAATCGAATTGATATTTAATTGGCATTGCGACCAAAAATAAGAGCGTACAACTTATCGTTTCCCACACACATGATGTGCTAAACCATTTTTTTAACTTTTCGTCAGATACGTTTAACATTTTGCAAATTTAATCGTTTATTGATAGTAGAGGTATGATAATCATTAGTTAAAAAGGTTATTTTTACTCAATTATTGAAATAACTATTAATATTTATGATAATTAAATGTTATAATTATTATTATTTATGATAATTAAATGTTATAATTATTATTATTTATGATAATTATGCATAATAATTATCAATATTATTTATTAAATTTGTAAAAATCCAAAACCTCATAATTAATGCACGTAGATAATTTTCTTTCAAAAAAATTCAATTTAGCTTTACCCTACTGGACAATTATCTGTCCCATTCTTGCCATATTTTCACTAACTATAGCCGAAGGATTTAAAGATCAGATGTGGTTTTCTGGAGTCTTAGGAATCATTTTAATTTCAGCCGTTTTATCAGCTGTACATCACGCAGAAGTTGTAGCGCATAAAGTTGGAGAACCTTTCGGAACCATTATTTTGGCCTTAGCCATTACAGTTATCGAAGTTTCGTTAATTGTTTCATTAATGATGTCCGAACCTACCGGCTTTCCTTCAGTTTTGGCTAGAGATACCGTTTTTGCTGCTGTAATGATCATTCTTACCGGAATTATCGGAATCTGTTTATTGGCTGGAGGAGTTCGCTATAGAGAACAAAATTTTATCAAACAAGGTGTTTCAACTGCTTTAATTACTTTAGTTGCAATATCTATATTAACCTTAGTTTTACCTAATTTTTTAACTTCAGAAAAAGGAGGAGAATTTTCGACAAGTCAATTAATTTTTGTAGCAATTATTTCGTTGATTTTATATGGCGGATTTATTTCTGTCCAAACCATTCGTCACCGAGATTATTTCTTACCACAAAGTAGCAAAGATAATGTAACATCAGAATTGCATGTTGAAAAACCAAATTTACTTACAACGATTTCGAGTTTGGTTTTATTATTAGTTGCCTTATGCGCAGTGGTTTTGTTATCAAAAAAATTATCGCCAACCATCGAAACAATTGTGATGGATTTAGGCGCTCCAAAATCATTGGTTGGAATTATAATTGCCGGAGTTATCTTATTACCAGAAGGTTTAGCGGCATATAAAGCAGCAAAACAAGACCGTTTACAAACAAGTCTTAACTTAGCTTTAGGTTCAGCCTTAGCATCAATTGGATTGACGATTCCTGCGGTAGCAATTGTTTGTTATTTCACAGGATTAGAAGTTACATTAGGAATAGATGCAAAATCATCTATCTTATTAGTACTATCCTTGTTCACTGTTTATTTATCATTAAATTCTGGTCGAACAAATATTCAGCAAGGAATTGTTTTATTAACACTTTTTGCCACGTATTTATTTACTACAATAGTTCCTTAAAGGAAATTTGAAGACATAAAAAAACGACTCAAAATTTAATTTTGAGTCGTTTTTTGTTTTTATTTTTTTGGTAAAGAAACCATATTCGAATCTAATTTTTGATCTTTTTCTAAGAATATTTTTCCTCTCAAAATACTTTGAATTGTATTGATTAACTCTTTTTCGAAAGAATCTCTTAATTGAGATTGATGAAAAATCAACGAAACTTCTCGCGTTGGAACTGGCGACTCAAAGTTTTTGACAAATTTCTTATATTCTTGTGGCAAATCATCTGCAACCAAAGCAGGCAACAAAGTCATTCCGTATCCATCGTTTGCTAATTTAACTAAAGCTTCAAAACTTCCTGAATCTAACTTAATCGGACGATTTTTTAGATTTGAAGTATCACATAAAGCCAACACATTATTTCTGAAACAATGTCCTTCTTGCAAGATTAATAAATCAGAAGTGTTTAGATCATCTTCATTGATTTTATCTTTGTCAGATAAGCGATGCCCGTTTGGCACATAAGCCACCAATGGTTCATAATAAAGAGGTTTTTCGATAATTTGATCTTCGAAAAGTGGCGAAACCACAATACCAAAATCCAACGAACCATCTTTTATTCCTTTTATAATTTTATCCGTTTGCAATTCTTTGATAATAAGATTTGATTTCGGATTATTTTTCTGAAATGTTTTATAAAATAAAGGTACCAAAGAAGGTAAAACAGTAGGAATAACACCAATAATGAAATCACCTTCTAATAAACCTTTTTCTTCGTTTACCAAGTGTTTCATTCGGTTAGCTTCCATTAAAATTGTTTTTGCTTGCGCAACAATTTTCTCTCCAATTTGAGTGATTTTGATTGGATGCGATGTTCTATCGAAAATATCAATATTCAATTCTTTTTCCAATTTCTGAATCTGCATACTCAATGTTGGTTGAGTTACAAAGGATTTATCAGCAGCAATTGTAAAGTTCTTATGCTCAGCCACTGCCAGCACATATTGTAATTGTACTAATGTCATATATAAAAATTGATATCTATAAATTTTTGTGATAAAGATATACATTATTATATTATCAATCTATATCATAAATCATAATTTAATCCATAAAAAAAGCTCGAATAAATTCGAGCTTATCATTAAATATAAATTTAATTATTTGTTTAATTGTTTCTGAATTTCAGCTGTCCAATCTTGTAATTTTTTAGCATCTTCTGGTTTCAAAGTTTGAGTAAAACCTTGTAATTCTTTTTGAAAATCTACTGATTGTTTTGTCAATTCAGCTAATTTATTTGCATCACCAGCAGTTGCAGCTAATTTCATATCAGCAGCCCATTTGTTGTATTTCCCAACAAATTCAGTAATTTTTGGATCAGAGAAAGTTGGTAAATCTTTTGCTACATCAGCAACTTTATCCATTGTCTCTTTTCCAGCTTCTACTTGCTCTTCTACTGTATTTGCTACATTTTCTTGCGTATTTTCTACTTTTGCATCTACTTTTTCTTTTTCAGATTTACAAGAAGATAAAGAAACTACACCTAATACTGCAGCAGCTAAAAATAATTTTTTCATTTTTAATTAGAGTTTTAAAGTTAATATTATTGATTGTTCAAGTTAAACAAATCTAACGATTTATTTCTGTTAAATTTTTAATTTTCTTTCGAGAATTGGACTTCATATAAATTGGCATAATAACCTTTCTGAGCTAACAATTCGTTATGTGTACCTTGCTCAACAATCATTCCATTATCCATCACAATAATTTTATCTGCATTTTGAATCGTCGCTAAACGATGCGCAATGATGATAGAAGTTCTGCCTTGCGTTAGCTTATCAGTAGCTTTTTGTATCAATTCTTCCGACTCTGTATCAATAGAAGACGTTGCCTCGTCCAACACCAAAATCTCTGGATTATAAATATATGCTCTCAAAAACGAAATCAATTGACGTTGACCTACAGAAAGTGTCGAACCACGCTCGCTTACCTCACTGTAATAGCCTTTTGGTAGTGACATGATAAAATTATCAATTCCAATAATTTTCGCAGCATTTTGTACTTCTTCCAACGAAATATCTTTATTTCCTAAAACAATATTGTCGTAAATCGTTGTATTAAACAAGAAAACATCCTGCAAAACAACCGCAACGTGTTGACGTAAATTCTTCAATTCCATATCATGAATATTCACATCATCTATTTTAATTGTTCCAGAATCGATGTCATAAAAACGACTCAATAAATTAATAATTGTGGATTTTCCTGCTCCTGTCGCACCTACAATTGCAATTTTTTCTCCTGGTTTTGTCGAAAAAGAAATTCCTTTCAATACTAAATTATTCGGAACATAAGAAAACTTCACATTTTCAAAATCGATTTTACCTTTTACATGATCCAATTTTATTGTTCCATTATCTGGCAACGTTTGATCATCATCAATAATTTTGAACACACGATCTGCTCCTACCAAACCACGCTGAATGGTATTGAAACGTTCTGCAATTGCACGCATTGGCGCAGTTAACAACGTAACATATTGTGTAAAAGCAATCAAATCTCCGACAGAAACATCTCCATAAACAGCAGTTCTAAGACCTCCAAACCAAATCAAACTTCCTGTTGCTAAAGCCGAAATAATATCGACAACAGGAAACATTAATGAAAAATAGAAAACTGTTTTTAGATAATTTTTCTTTAGATCATTATTAATCGAAACGAATTTGTCATATTCTGCTTGCTGACGATTAAAAACCTGAATAATATTCATTCCTGTTAATCGTTCTTGCACAAACGTATTTAATTTCGCCACAATTGTACGTTCTTCTTGGTATACATTTTTCAATGCTTTTTGGAATAATCGTGTAATAATCATCATCAACGGAAGAATCACAATCACAACCGTTGCCAAAACCCAGTTCATCCAATACATCACAAAAACGATGAAAACGATTTTCAATACATCGCCTAACATCACTAAAATTCCGTCGTTGAAAACCTCTGCAATCGTTTCAATATCAGAAACTGAACGCGTCACCAAAACGCCATTTGGCGTTTTATCGAAATAACCAAGCTTGAATTTTATCAAATGATTATACAAACGAACACGCAACAAACGGATAACTCGCTGTGCAACAACATTCGCTAAATAAACCATAAAAAAGGACAAAATTCCTTCGAAAACTAATACCAAAGATAGTTTCACGATTTGCATTTGAAGCCCTGGTAAATCTTTTGTCTGAATATAATCATCGATGATATTCCCCGTTAAATACGGACGATAAACAGAAAAGCACGCACTAAAAACCGCGACAAAAACCACCGACCAAAACATCACTTTGCTTTGCGCCCCGATTTGTAAAACACGTTTTAATCCATTAAAATCAAACGATGTATTTTCGTTATTTGAACTCATTTTTAAATAATTCTTTTGGATATTGAACATCTACCAAATACAATCCTTGCGCTGGCGCCGAAGCTCCTGCCGAAGAACGTTGTTTTTGTTCAATAATTTCTTCAAAATCTTGGATAGAAATTTTTCCTAATCCAACCTCAACCAATGTTCCAACAATTGCGCGCACCATATTTCGCAAAAAACGATCAGCAGTGATTTGAAAAACCAATTGTCCGTTTTCATTTTTGCGCCAAAATGCCTCCCTTACATCGCAAATATTTGTTTTCACATCGGTATGTAATTTAGCAAAACTTCCGAAATCTCCTTGCTTAATTAACAATTTTGCTGCTTCATTCATTTTTTCAATATCCAATTCTCGGTTAAAAATCCAAGCACTATCAAACGCGAAAGGATCTTTGAAAGGTGAAATAAAATAATTGTAAGAACGCGAAGTTGCATCAAAACGAGCATGCGCTTCATCATCCATCAAAAATAAACGATAAGCAGCTATATCCTTTGGTAAAAAAGAATTTAACTTTTTGATTATATCAACCGATAATTCTTCTTCATAATCAAAATGAATAAACATCTTTTTCGCATGAACACCAGAATCTGTACGCCCTGCTCCGACAATCGAAATTTCTTTTCTTAAGATTTTAGACAATCTATCTTCAATAACTTCTTGAACCGAAATTTGATTGGGTTGAATTTGATAACCAAAATAATTTTTTCCGTTGTATGCTAATTCTAAAAAATATCGCAATTGTTGTAAATTTGAGCAACAAAAATACAACCTTTTGAAGAAAATTCTTTTACTTTCGGACACGCATTCTTATATCGACGATAGAATTTTGGAATATGCGCAACAAGCAGACGAAATTTGGCATGCTGGCGATATTGGCGATATTTCTGTAACCGATAAATTAGCTGAAATAAAACCTTTGCGTGCTGTTTATGGAAATATTGATGATAATAAAGCTCGCGCAGAATTTCCGCTCAACAACAGATTTACGTTAGAAGGTGTTGATGTTTGGATTACACATATTGGCGGTTATCCAGGAAAATATAATCCTACAATACGAAAAGAAATCACAGAAAATCCTCCAAAATTATTTATTTGTGGACATTCACACATTCTAAAAGTAATGCCTGATAAACAATTAGGGTTAATTCATATGAACCCTGGCGCAGTTGGTAAACACGGTTTTCAGAAAGTTCGTACAATGTTACGGTTTGAGTTGAATAAAGGAAAAATTGAAAATTTGGAAGTGATTGAATTTAAGAAATGATTTTCGAATCTCGCATTTCGAGATTCGAAGTTCGCATTTCGCTTTATTTCGCCAACTTGAATTCTTTCAGAATAGTAACAAACTTCGAATTAGTGATATATTCTCTAAATTCGTGCGAATCTTGTCCAGAAAAATCTGTTTCTTCTAAGAATGTATAATTTTTAGAAAGTTCATCATATAAATCTTTTTTGTAACCAAAATCTGTCGCAATCAAGCTTCGAGATAAAACCCCAATCTTTCCTTTCCCTAATACATAATCCGTATTATTTATCGTGATATGCATGCGTTTTAACTGAGGTGTAAAGGTTTTTAATTGATTATTATCCAATGTGAAATCAACTTTTCCAATCGCAGGTGCCAACATAATGCTGTAAATTTTATTATTATTTTCTAACAAAGTTTCTGCATTCGTAAAATCGACATGATGCGCAGTTTCAGCACGTTTTATCTCACTTTCACGCAACGAAGGATTCACCAACGAGCTCAAAACAACCGATGCGCCACGACTATGCGAAATCAAATAAACGTCTTTGTTATGAATGACATTCAAAATTCTACGAAGCCCGAAAACACCCGCCATTTGGCTATTTGTCGTTGCACTTACCCAAACTTTTGCAGTACCAAAAAGACTCTCGTTCACCAATCCATCCCAATAAAAATTAATCACCTCATCATTCGAAGAATTAATATTCATATAAGTTTTGGCTTTATTGTAATTTTTCAGGCTAAACAAATAATCATTATCAATTCCATGCACAAAAATGATGACACGTTTCTTATTTTTAACTCTTTTTTCGATATTTTTTAAACGCAAACTTTCATAAGAAGTTAATTGATTTTGAAAGTTGTTTTCAGTCGCAATTTTCATCAACGAATAATCTCTACGACTTGCATTTCTAGGAGGTTTACCATACGATTTCAACCAATTATCTGGGTAAAAATTTCCGTTTTGATCCACAAAAGAACTTGTTGTATTCGGTTGAATAAAATTATTTGGATTCTGAGAAGTTGGCACATTATGTATTGCTGCACATGACGTTAAAAAACTAATCACGAAGATATAAAACAAGTTTTTCATATGATAAAAATTGGTATGCGAAGTAACTACAATTTTCTTTATTTCGCAATAGATTTTGCACCTTCAACCATAAGTTTAACAAGGTTTTAAGTGAAATATACGATCAAACAAATTCTAACCGAAAAAAAATCATCGTGGTTGAAATGACCCAACAAAACGATGGAAATATTATCAAGAATGGAACAGAGCGTTATTTTTTCATTACAGAATTGACAAAGAAATTTTGAGAGAATTAGTTCCAAAAGATTTAGAAATTGATGAAATAAATGATTCTGATTGGGTCTCAATTATCGCATTTACAATGGAAAAAATTCGACCTCGTTTTTTGCCTGCACTCTCTCCTACTTCTGATTTTGACGAAATTAATTTGAGAACATATCTCACAAAAAATGGAAAATCTGGTATTTATTTTTCATCGATTCGAGACCAGATTTAATGCATTATTCAGAAGGTGTGCAAGTTGTCGCTTGGAAAAGGATAAAGTTTAACAATTAAATTTTCTTTCTCAATAAATGTTGCATTCCATTGAACCATTCTCGTTGAGAACCATCATCTATATAACCAACTTTTAGATACAAATCATATGCTGATTTATTTTTGAAATTAACCGCTAAAACCAATTCATCAATTGTTGGAAAATTATCTTTTACAAAATCATCCATCAAACTCATCGAAATTTTTCCGTAACCTTTTCCTTGAAACTCAGGGTTTATTGATAAAGAACGCAACAACAACGAATTCGTATTATTCGTCATCTCCAATTTATCGTCACCATAGTCTAACACAAAAAAACCAATTGGTTCATCATCTAACAAAATTGTAATTGGTTTTGCATGTCCATCTGTGCGTAATTTCAAACGCTCAAAAGTCTCGCTAGGTAAGGCTGTAAAAGAAATTTGATCTTCTGGTAAATGATATAACAAAGCATTGTGATGTTTAATTTCTGTATGTTTGAGTTGAATTGTTGGCATAATCATTATTTTCAAATAAAAGTAATCAAAACATTCTAAATCCTATGTAAAAACAACAACCTTTATCTATTAAATTATAGTCAATTACTGCACAAAATTTAAACTCATTCTAACCAAAATAGTTTTTAAATTGTAGTAAATATCAGTCTAAATCTACAATTATGGATGATCAAAACAAGTTAAATATTCAAATAGGAACAAGTCAAAATACAGATGGTATCTATATAGAAATCACAGAAAATGGATCTTATATCTTGCACGGAAAACCTAAAATTGTTCAGCAGTTTATCATTCCAAATCAGCAAGGAATTTCTGTCAATTACCAAGAAGGAGAAAAATTTGAAGCAAAAGATACAACTTATCTTTGCCGTTGTGGATTATCTCAACACAAACCTTATTGTGATGGTTCGCATAAAAAAGCAGCAGAAAATAATGTTGATTTAACTGAAAGAGCAACTTTTAATCCCGAATTATTAACTGCAGAAGTTATAGAAGAACCTGTTATTTCACTTACTGATGACGAGAAATTATGTGCTTTTGCTCGATTTTGTGATAATGGAAAACGTATTTGGAATCAAGTCCAAGATTCCACACACAACTCTGTTAATTTGAGTATTGAAATGGCGCATCATTGTCCTTCTGGACGATTGATTGTTTGGGATGAAAATAATCAACCAATTGAAAACGATAACACCTCAGCTTCTATTGGAATTATTGAAGATGTTGCGAATGATTTGAGCGGTCCTTATGCGTTATGGGGAGGAATTCCGCTAAAAAGTGCGAATGGCGAATATTACGAAGTGGGAAATCGATAAACAATTTGCCGTTGTGGACAATCTTTTAATTAGTCTTTTTGTGATGGAACACATGCTTAGATGAGATTTCAAGATGGTTTACCAAAGCAACAAAAAGTAAAAGGATTTTTTTTTATAAATGATATTAACATAAAACGCTCAAGAAAATCTTGAGCGTTCAATATAATAATGATGTTTATATTTTTTAATTATTAATTACACCAGAGCCTAAAAGTTCGTCTTCAACATACCAAGCACAGAATTGACCTTCTGTGATTGCAGATTGAGGGTTTTCAAATTCAACATACATTCCGTTTTCAGCTTTGTGTAAAATTGCTCTTTGCAAAGGTTGGCGGTAACGAATACGCGCCATCACTTCCATTGTTTCGTCGGTTTTCAAAGTTAAATCTTCGCGAACCCAATGTACTTCCTCTTCTTTTATAAACAATGCTTTCTTCAATAAACCTGAATGATCAGCGCCTTGACCTGTGTAAATAACATTAGTCTCTACATCTGTATCAATAATAAACAAAGGTTCTACTTTTCCTCCAACTCCCAATCCTTTTCGTTGACCGCGAGTGAAATAATGTGCGCCTTGATGTTTACCTACAATATCTCCGTCTTCTTGTTTGTATGAGAAACCTTTTGCTTCGAAATCTAATGCTTCATATTTATTTTCAAAAGTTGGAATTTCTCTTTTATATCCGTTCCAATCTTTGGCTATTTCTACAATTACACCTTCTTTTGGTTTTAATTGTTGTTGCAAAAATTCAGGTAAACTAACTTTTCCAATAAAACATAAACCTTGCGAATCTTTCTTATTCGCTGTAACCAAGCCTTGCTCTTGCGCAATTCTTCTTACTTCTGGTTTTTCTATATCTCCAATTGGGAATAATGCTTTGCTTAATTGATCTTGCGACAATTGACACAAGAAATACGATTGATCTTTATTGTTATCGTTACCTTTTAACAATTGAAAAATCTCTTTTCCATTTTCATCAATTGTAGAAGTTTTTCGTGCATAATGCCCTGTTGCTACATAATCTGCACCAAGTTCTAAAGCTGTTTTCAAAAACAAATCGAACTTAATTTCTCGGTTACACAACACATCAGGATTTGGTGTTCTTCCTTGCTCGTATTCATTGAACATATAATCTACAATACGTTCTTTGTACGAATCAGACATATCAATTACCTGAAAAGGAATATCTAATTTTTTAGCTACCAACAAAGCGTCTGCACTATCTTCTATCCATGGGCATTCATCTTCCAACGTTACCGATGCATCGTTCCAATTACGCATAAATAATCCGATCACATCATAGCCTTGCTCTTTTAGCAAATAGGCTGTAACACTTGAATCTACTCCTCCAGAAAGTCCTACGACAACTCTTTTCATCTTAAAAAATTTCAGTCTACAAAGTTATAAAATAATATTCGACGAATGAATATCATACATCAATCTATTTTTTGAATGATTTTGGCTGAAAAAATAAGATAAAAATAAGCGTACAAATTCCAGTTAAAAATGGATAATATAAGTTAGATAACACATCAACCGAAGAAACCTTTGTTGCACTTGAAATTGTATTTGCAGCTGCAACCGCTGCCAAAACTTGCGCACCATAAGGTAAGATTCCTTGTACAAAACACGAAACCGTATCCAAAATACTTGCCACACGTTTTCCCTCTAAATCATGATGATCAGAAATATCTTTTGCAATTTTACCACAAATCAAAATTGTAATCGTGTTATTTGCCAAACAAGCATTCGCCAAAGCTGTAAGCGACGCAATACTCATCTCAGCCTGACGTTTTGTTTTAATATTTTTGGTTAGATGATAAATGATAAAATCTAATCCACCATTCAAACGAATAATTCCAACAATTCCACCAATAATTAAACAAATAATACTCAACTCAAACATTCCTTTAAAACCTTCATTAATAGAAGAAACTAAGTCTAGTAAAGGAACACCAGAATAGAACAAACCAATTCCAAGAAACGAAAGAATTCCTACAATTAAAGCCCAAATCACATTAATTCCAGACATTGCTAGTCCAAAAACTAATAGATAAGGTAAGATTAAAATCAAGTCAAAATCTAACTGTTTTCCTTGAAAATTGGTTGTGTCAAAATGTTGAGAAAGTGAAAAATATATAATCGTCGAAACAATAGCTGCTGGAACTACTATTCGAAAATTAGTTTTAAATTTAGATTTCATGCTCACTTCTTGCGTACGTGTTGCAGCAATTGTTGTATCAGAAATAAATGATAAATTATCGCCAAACATCGCTCCACCAACTACTGCTCCTAACAAAATTGGCATAGAACCTGGAATCATTTTATCCATTTGCACTGCAATCGGCGCAACAGTTACAATTGTTCCAACCGATGTTCCCAAAGCCGTCGCAATAAAACAAGATAACAAAAAGAAACCTGCTACAATAAAGGAAGAAGGAAGATAATTCAAAAATAAATTCACTGTTGATTCTACAGCACCAATTGTAGATCCTAAACTTCCAAACGCTCCAGCGAGAAGAAAAATTAAAATCATCAACATAATGGTTTCTTCACCCGCATTCTTACAAAAAGCCTCGGCTTTCGTATGAAATGAAACCTTAGGGAATTGAACAAATGCAATTACTAATGCTAACATGAAAACAACCAATGCTGGAACAGAATAAAAATCGTTCAGATAAATAGATGCCGAAAAATAGACAAGTATGAAAATGATTAAAGGCAATAAAGCCCAAAAATTTCCTTTTTTTATGATCATATTACTAAAAATTCAGAAAAATATTCTGCAAATATCTATCGAAATTTTAAAACATGAAAATCAAATATTTATTGATTTATAAGTTTTTAGGACAGTAGAATAAAAAAAGGAACATCTTTCGAAAGATATTCCTTCATTTAGAAAAATTTTCTAAAAACTGTATTTTTATTTCGCAATTAATTTATTTGTTTGTGTAATTGCGCGCTCATTTTTTTCTTCAATCCAAGTTTTACCTTTTATTTTTCGCATCACATTATCGTATGTACGCATCAAAAATATGTTATAAATCGCTTCGGACAAATTTTTTGGTTTATGTGCCAACGAACGCAAACTCATCGAAAAACCTGGCGTCAAATATTTCATATAATGCCACCAACCTTCTGGCATATAAAGCATTTCTCCGTGTTTTAGGTCTGCAACCATCGGATTTATATTTTTCAGCGCTGGCCATTTATCAAAATCAGGATTATCAAAATCAATATCTTCTCTACAAATTACCGAATGCGGAATTTTGTACATGTATTTCGAATCCTTTGGCGGAACAATAATACAACGTTTTTTTCCTGCAAAATGGAAATGCAAAATATTCGCTAAATCGATATCATAATGCATAAAAACATTCGATCCTTCACCTCCAAAAAATAACATTGGCATCGATTTGAAAAGATTCAAACCCAAATCTGGCATTTTATAATCTTGTTGCAATTGCGGAACTTGACTCATCAAATTGTACAAAAATATACGCAAATCTGTCGGCTCACTTTGCAACAAATCTACATATTCAGACATTTTCATCTTTGCTACTGGTTCATTTACTTTCTTCGTATAATCAACCGGATCATTATTGTATAAAGGGACAACCTTGTTGCCTGCAACTTGTTTTATATACTCAAAATTCCACTTTTCGTACGCAGGCCAATCCTCTGTAATTCGCTCTACTACAACTGGTTTTTGAGGTTTAACGTAATATTTCTGAAAATCTTTTGCAGAAATACTTTCTACTCTTTCAACTTCTGTGAAATTAAAATTCATCTTTTATGTAAAATAAAGTGCAAATTTACTTAACTTTTTTGTTAAATCTGAAAGAAGCAATTATTAAACCAATCTTTTTTAAATATGATTTAATAATTATTTCTGATTTGATGATTTATTTAATATACATTGAACTTTACTATAACTGATGATAGAAAACACATCAATTCTTTCATTATCTTTACATTGAATTTTTAAAATCGATTCGTTGAACACAAAAAATCTATTTTTTTCCATTTTTTTTATTCTACTGAATACATTTTGTTGTGCACAGCAAATTTTTCCGTATTTGGAACTTCAAAATGAAGAAGATTTTGAAAAAATAGAAGCAATTTCTCTCGAAAATGACTATAATTTTCATCATTTATTGGGTAATTTGAGTCATAATTTTACTTTTCAGAACAATTCTTCGGAAGATATTTCGGCTAAATTTATTTATCCTTATCAAGCTTCTCAAAATGTGTACGAATTAAAAGCTTTTGTAAATGATAAAGTTTTCGAAATTCAATCCAAATCGATTGTAGATATTCGAAAAGAGTTAAAAAATATTGATGCTTCAACTATTTTTAAAAATCAACAAAACAATCAAGTTTTACAATTAGATTTAGGAAAAATTCCTGCACATGCTACACTAAAAATTAAGCTAAAAGTTTCGAAAATTGTTGAAGAAAATAATTTGAATTATCAAGTTTCGTTTTTAGAATTTATCGTGAAACGAACAGAATCTTTTACCCAAATTCATCGTTGGAACAATCAATTGAATGGTTTTCCGAAAAACATAAATTCAGATATTCATCTTTCGGGAAATTTTCCGATTTCAAAAATTGTTTCTGATTTAAAATTTTCAAAGGAAGATGATCGAAATTATGTTTCAAAAAATTCCGATAAAAAGATTCCAACTCTTCAATATGCTTATACAAAAAATGAACTACAAACCGGAATTGAAACGTTTACTGAAAATGGTTGCGATTATATTTTAGGAACAATTGAACCTGCAAATAATCCTTCTAAATATAATGCTCCACGAGAATTTTTGTTCGTTTTGGATGCTTCTGGTTCTATGATGAATCAACCAATTGAAACCACCAAAAAATTGATGTATCAACTTCTTCCAAATCTAAACGAAACAGATAAATTTAATATGTTGGTTTATTCTACGAAAAATGAATTAATTTTTAATTCTTCTCAATTTCCAACGAAAGAAAACATCAATTTAGCTTTAGAAAAAATTAATTCTTTGAATGGAACTGGCGAAAAATTATTGGATGAAACAATCAAACAAATTCAGAAAAATCCTTTTGATAAAAATTATAAACGAATCATTACAATTATTTCTGATGGAGCGATGAATTTGAATGAAACTGTTTACAATTCACTCCGAAATTATGCAAAAGATACTCAATTTATAACATTAGGAATTGGAAAGGAATTGGACTATCATGCGATGAATTTCATAAGTTTAGCAACAGGAACGCTTCCGATTACGGTCAATGAACCAAGAGAATTGAATCAGAAAATAACACAATTTCTGCAAGCTGTTTTGAATTCTTCTATTTATCATCTTAAAGTTCAATCATCCCAAATCAACCTCAACGAAACGTTTCCGAAGAATTTCAATACGTATTTAGCTCAAAATTCTGTCAATTTTGTTTCACGCGATTGTAATCGTCGTTATCCAAAAAAAATAGAAATTATTGGTAATCAATCGAACCAAAATTTCACTCAAAATTTTGAAATCAAACAACCAAATCCAAGTGAATTTACCGAAGCAATTAAGTTTTATTGGGCAAAACAAAAAATTGATTATCTCTTAAAAGATGAGGAACGTTGCGGTGAAATGTGCAAAAAAGATGGACGATATCGAAAAGAAATTGAGAAAATTGGAACTGAATTTAACATTTCAACACCTTATAATTTATTGATCCAGAAAGGAAATATAGAAAATTACAACAATGATTATGATACAGATGGCGATGGCGTGATGGATATCGAAGATGAATGTCCGTATATAAAAGGAAATCGTTTTGGAAATGGTTGTCCAGAAAGCAATTTGAGTGATAAAAAGATTGGAAATTATGTTCAAGATTATTCAAATTATTTAATGGAAACCGTCGAATTTGATTTTGATAAAGCTGAAATCAGAGCTATTGATTATCCAAAATTGAATGAAGTTGTTGCAATTATGAAACGAAATCCATCACATCATTTTGTTATCGAAGGTCATACAGATGCGGTTGGAACAGAATCTTACAATATAGATTTATCACAACGAAGAGCAAACGCTGTGTTGAATTATTTGATAGAAAAAGGCTTAAATAAAAATCGATTTTCAATTTCCGCTAAAGGTTTTTCAGACTTGAAACACAAAGAATGCAATCCTGCTGCAAATTGTATTGACTGGAAAAATTTTGAAAATAGACGAGTTAGATTTAAGATAAAATAATTATTGTAACAAAAAAAGACCAAGCTTTCACTTAGTCTTTTGTATCTTATAATAATTAACAGCTTAAGAAATTCTTTCAATCAAAGCCATGTAGAATCCATCATAATTAGTTTGAGATGGATAATGCATTTTATCTGAAACCATTTTATAATTTGGATTATTCTTCAAGAATTTTTCTACTTGCTGCTCATTTTCTTGTGGTAAAATAGAACAAGTTGCATAAACCATCATTCCACCAACTTTAATGATTTTAGAATAATCAGCTAATATTTTTTCTTGTGTTGCTAATATTTCGTCAATAAATTCTGGTCTTAATTTCCATTTTGCATCAGGATTACGTTTCAAAACTCCCATTCCAGAACAAGGT
Organism: Empedobacter sp. UBA5036; assembly: GCF_002415215.1. Taxonomy (NCBI): domain Bacteria; kingdom Pseudomonadati; phylum Bacteroidota; class Flavobacteriia; order Flavobacteriales; family Weeksellaceae; genus Empedobacter; species Empedobacter sp. UBA5036. The sequence goes on along the minus strand of NZ_DICC01000020.1, from coordinate 1,668 downwards.
GCATCAATCAATAAGCGATCAGCAGAATTCTCCATACGCTTGATTGTTTTTGCTTCAATCACCTTTGTTTGTACATTCTGAACATTGTTACGTTTTGCACGACGTTTCAATTCTTTCAATTTCCAATCGTACAAATCCATTGCAATAATTTGCCCTTTGTTTTCCATCAAAGCAGCTAAATGCAATGTTTTTCCTCCGGCACCAGCACAAGCATCTACCACACGCATTCCTGGCTGAACACGTAAATAAGGCGCAATCAATTGCGATCCTGCGTCTTGAACTTCAAACCAACCATTCTGAAATTCATCTGTACGGAAAATATTTGTTTTCTCTTCAAGCTCTAAAGCATCTTGATATTTCGATAAAACTTTCGTTTTTATTCTACGCTCCTTCAACGCTTTTTGTAATGTTTTACGGTCTGTTTTCAAGGAATTCACACGTAAAACTGTTGGTGCTTGCGAGTTCATTGCATGCACTTCATCTAACCAACGATTTCCCAACGACTTCTCTCCTAACTCGAACATCCAATCTGGATACGATTCTGCAACCGCAATATTTTTAGACGAATTGTGATGTCTTTTCAAGACTTCTTTTGGATAGATTTTTTGAAATTCTTCCCATTTTGGTAACGTTTGCTCTGGATCTAAAGCAAACCAAGTTCCAACAAACTCCCAAATTGTATCAGGAGAAAGCGGACGGCTCATTGCCCCTTCAACCAAACGTTTCCAACGAACTAAATCGTAAACCGTTTCGGCAATAAAAGCACGATCGCGCGCTCCCCATTGCTTATTCGATTTCAATGTTCGCTCAACTTCTTTATCTGCATATTTTCCTTCGAAGAAAATTTGTTGCAATGTGTCGGTAATTCCGACAAATAAATTTTTATATGGTAAAATCTTCATAACTCGGTGCAAATTTACAAAGACTTAAATGATTAGCGTAATTAATTTATAAGATTATACAACTTCAAAAAGATCTTTTATCTTTTGAGGAACCTCAACCACTTTATTTTGCTGATAATCGAAGGTCACAATTCCTGTTTTCGCTTTTGCAATTAATTTATCTTTTGTAGAAATTTTATAGATTACATCAAAACTAACACGCGAAAAATCTTGCACACCAATCTCAATCAACAATTCATCGCCATAAAAAGCTTGATTTTTATACTCAATCGCAACATCACCCATAATCACGCTTACACCTCCAAAATCTAATTCCGAATAGCCATAATGTTGAAAAAACTGAATTCGCGATTCATGTATAATGGACAATACTTTATCGTTTGCCAAATGATTTCCATAATTGAGATCAGTTATGCGTACTGGTATTATTGTTGAAAATAAAAATTTGTCTAAAAAATCTAATTTTATACGAGCCATTTTGTAGATATCTTTGCTCAAAGATAAGAAAGTTGTATAAAAAAAAAAACGGGTTTAAGCTCCTCAGCTTAAACCCAATTGATTTTAAAAAAAACTTACACTAGTAAGTATAAATTTAACATTAAAAAAAATCAATCTTACTCTCTACTACCTATGGTCAAATTTAGAAATAATTTAATAAATACCAAAACTTTTTAGAAATTTTTTATTATTCTTTTTTATTTAAAATAAGACTGATATAAAAAACTCTAAATATTTAGATTATTATACCCGTAGTGCATTTGTATTA
>NZ_DICC01000010.1:0-26559 GCF_002415215.1 Empedobacter sp. UBA5036 | reverse complement strand
TTCCGTCCATCCAAACGATTAGATAAACAGGTTCTAATGGGCGATTTTGCCAAGCTACGATATCAGAAGTTATAGCATCAGTTATACGTGAAATGGTCGATTGAGAAACGTCAAAATTGTAGACTTCTCTGATCTGTTCTTCAATATCAGAAACGGACATTCCCTTGGCGTAAAGCGACACAATGACGTTTTCTAAGCCTTCAACCATGCTTTTTCGTTTAGGTATCAGCATCGGATTAAAACTAGCATCACGATCTCTAGGAACCTTTATTTCTTCTTCGCCATAACTCGTTTTTATCTTTTTACTAGAATAACCATTACGCACATTTTCTTGCTTGCGTAAATCATGCTTATCGTAATCCAGGTGAGCATCTAACTCACCTTCTAACATTTTTTCAATCCCTCGCTTTTGTAAGTCTTTGAGAAAGTTTTGGAGTTCATCGCCAGTTTTAAACTGTTTGAAAAAATCATCCGGAAATAGGTCTTTTGTTTCCATAAATATGTAAATATTAAATGTATAAAAAAAATTCTGCTCGATTTTAACCCAAGCAGAATTTTATACTTACACAGTTTTTGGTACAGTGTCGAAATAAACTAAAAGCCGCTCATTGAGCGGCTTTTTTTTATTCACTAAATTTATCTCCTCTGAATATTTTCACAGGATTTCCTCTTGCAATAGACGTTTGATTATTCCATTTTTTTTGAACCAAGTCCTTCAATTTATTGGTTTCAAATCCTTGTAATTTCAATAACAAACGAGTTGTTGCAATTTTTTTGTTCTGATGTTGTGAACGCGAATCCATCGAAACAACTGAAATTCCACTTGGTTGATGTATCGCACGAACAGCCGAATTTACTTTGTTTACATTTTGTCCACCATTTCCAGAGCTTCGCATTGTTTGGTATATAATTTCATTCGGATTGATTGAATTTTCTTTCGGAATTTCTAATTCAAAACAACCAATAAACCAATTTTTTCGTTGATGAAATTTTCGGTATGGACTTTTACCAATCCATAAAATTGCTCCAAGCCAAGTTTTTAAAAACGTGTTTAAATCATTTCCTTCAAGTTCTATAATCACAGATGAAAGTTGATGAAAATCTTTATCCATTTCTCTTTCAATTATGTCAAACTTAATTTCAGATTTTGTGCACGCTTCCGAAAACTTTTTAAAAACATTAGTCACCACAAAATTGCATTCCGCTGGTCCTCTACCCGATGTAAGTTGAATAATTTTTTTCCTCATCATTATTTATCCATTCGTACAATTTTCGGTGTAAAAGTTCCCAACACTTTCACTAATTCAGTCTGTAAATTCATCACCGTTTTTATGTTTTTATATGCCAAAGGTGCTTCATCTACACTTCCGCCAATCAGCTCAATTCCTGCATCTTTCAATTGTGAATTCATAAAACTTTTAGTAATTGTTGATTTACATTTCGCACGCGACATTTTTCGTCCCGCACCATGCGAAGCCGAATTAATACTCAATTCATTTCCCAAACCTTCAACAATGTAACCGTTCGCGGTCATCGAACCTGGAATAATTCCTAAAATTCCTTTTCCAGCTGGCGTCGCTCCTTTACGATGAACAATTCGTTCCGTTCCTTCAACCATTTCTTTCCACGCAAAATTGTGATGATTTTCGATGTTAAAAACGATACGTTTTCCCAAAGCTTTCGCAATTCTTCGGTGAATATCATCGTGACAAGCCTTGGCATATTCGCCAGCCAAATTCATCGCTGCCCAATATTCTTGGCCATCGTACGTGTCCAAATCTAACCAAGCCAAATGCTGAACTTGCTTCGGAAGTGGACATTGTTTCGTCGCCAAATACGTATAATGTTTTGCAATATTTGCACCCAAACCACGCGAACCACTATGCGATAAAACAGCCAAATATTCTCCTGGAATCAAGTTCCATTCAGGTTTTACCTCATCTAATTTCACAATCCCAAATTCAACAAAATGATTCCCTCCACCAGAAGTTCCTAATTGTTGATAAGCTTTTGTTTTTAAACTTTTCAAGATTGGAATTTCATCAAAAATAGAACGTTCAAAAATTTCATGATCCGCTTTTAGTTTATGCGTTTCATACATTCCGAATTTGGTATGATCTTGCAAAATCTGAATCAATTGATGCGATTTTCCTTTCAAAAAACTAGCTGGCAAATCGTAAACCGAAAGACTCATTCTACAACCAATATCCACACCAACTCCATAAGGAATCACCGCATTATCCGTCGCTAAGACACCTCCGATTGGCAATCCATACCCCGAATGCGCATCTGGCATCAAAGCTCCTTTTACCGAAATTGGCAATTTCAATGCATCATATAATTGAAATTTTGCTTGCTCGTCAATTTCATTTTCTCCAAAAATCGAAAAAGGTGAACGCGTTGTTTTTAATTCTTGTAATCTAACCTCAACTGGTTTTATTAATCCTTCCGCAACTTTTCCCCAAATTCCGTGACCGATGTATTTTTCTGGCTCAAGTAAAACTTCTTTTGCTTCGTTAATAATCGTTTGTTTCTTTTCTTTTTTTCTGTATCGATGAATTTGCCCAATTGCAATATTGATCGAATTATTTTTTGGAAAGCCTATTTTTATAAAGTCCTTTCCAGAGATTTTATTTCCCATGATTAATATCTTTTAGATAACTGATGTTCTTTTTCCATCAGCATTTCAGCGATTTCAATCGCTAAATTTTTATTATTAAAAAATTTCCTTTTTGTAAAAGGATTTTTAAATTTTGGTTTTCGTTCATACGAATACCCTCCTCCAACTATTTTCTTTAAAAGGATTCCTTGATTTTTATACTTGTCAAAAAAATGATCGATTTGCGCTTCTTCGCGCTTCAAATCAATATCAAGCGGTTTGTAATACGTAATCATATTTGGTTTTATAATCAATCGAAAACGCCACGGTTGTAGAAATTCATAAATTCCTTTGAAACGTTTTGTCTTGGGATCATACACCTGAATACACACAAAATATAGACGTTCTTCATCATTCAAAATTGAATACGGACCTGAATATTCGTAAGGTTGCAATTGTTTCAACTCTTGAATTCTCTGAACATAAATTCGCTTTCCGTTTCGTTTTCGTTTTTTTACAAACTTTCGCGTTTCTGCATATTGAGAAGTATTTATTTTCTTTAGAATTTGAGTAAAAAACTCAATCTCATTTTCTTTTTTAATATCTTCTCTCAATACAAAATATCGCTCAAAACCTTTTTGACACGGCTCTTTTAAAAGAACAAGCGGAATTTCTTTTTGTTCTTTAAAAATTTCTTTTTGACGTTTATATTTCTCTCTTACATTTTTTTCTTTCGTTGTTTTTACACTTCTTTTCCTCGCTCTTTTTGTTCGTAATTGAGTAGAAAAGAAAATTGAATCTTCCATAAAATGGATTATTTAATTGCAAATAATTATTTTGAAATAATTAGCGCTAACTATTTCTTCTTCGGAAGTTTTTAGAAGTTATTCTGAATCTAGAATGGAATAATAAAAGAAAAAGCCCGAAGAATCCTCCGGGCTTTTGATATAATAAGTAAATTATTTACGATTTATAAGCACGAAGAATGCTCATTGCAAAATCTGTTGCAATAGCTAAAAACTGATATGTCGTTTCTTTGAACATTTTATTTCTTCGTTATTAAATTGTTATACGTTATGATTTTTATCAGTGCAAATTTAAGTCAATAAAATTCACATTTCCAAATCCTTTGTGAAATTTCACTAAAAATAGGGAGAAAAATATTATTGATTTTTAACATTCATTGTATCATACAACGAATAAATTTTTAGATTCTGAATTGTGTTTTTTCCACTAATAATACGAGATTCATTCGGAATTAAATCAAAAAAATTATCATCAAATTGATTATTTTCATCAAGTAAATAAACATCTTTTGCCAAAACATTTGTCGAAATTTCGAATTGGTTATGACTGATCTTTTTGATTTTAATTGTTGATTTTGTTAAAGCTAAATCTTTCGGTTTTTCGAAGAAATAATTTCTCGAATACTTTTCTCCATTTGATTCAAATTCAATTCGAAGAAAAGCTTTAGTTGAAGAAGTTCCTTTCAAAATTTCATCAGTTAATTCCATTATCTTGGTTGAAGAATTTGATAAAATAATTACATCTTTATCATTAGTCCAATGTTTATTTCCATTAAAATCTACCACAGAAAATTTTACTTTTCCTTTCAAATCTTTCAATAAGTCATTTACGATATAAATTTTGTACACATTTTCTTCTTTTTCTACTGAAATTAGCACATTTTCGAAACTTCTTTTCACTTGATAATGTAACGCTTTCCAATTTCCTAATTTATCCAAAGACGACCACGAAGTTACTGGCCAAACGTCATTCAATTGCCAATACAAACTTCCCATATTATAAGGTTTTGCACGTCGATGTGCTTCAATTGCCAACTGAATTCCGCGTGCTTGTAACAATTGAGAAACGTAGTTGTACTGCACAAAATCGGTCGGAACAACATAATCTCGCTGCATATATTCGTTGATTGTTTCCCAACCTTTTGGATGTTTTTGATGCGCTAAAATTATTGCAGAATTTTTACTCAATGTATCTTTTTCAGAAAACATTGATTTCACCGTTTCCAACGTTGGCATTCCTTGAAAACCATATTCAGAAGCAAAACGTGGAACTTTTTTTTCATACGTTTCAAACGGTTCCATTCCCCACCAAACGCCCCAATAATGCGAATCTCCTTGCGTCAAACTTTCTTTTCTTCGCCAACCAATCGAAGGTGAAGACGGCCAATAGCGATTCTCTGATTTTGGTAAAATCGAATCTAAAACATTCGGAATAATATGATGAAAAGTCGTTTGATAATCTTTCCAAATACTCAACGAATCTTGTTTCGACCAGCCCATTTGTTTCTGATATCCCCAATTTTTCCACGCTTCATCAATTTCATTATTTCCACACCAAAGCGCAATAGAAGTATGATTTTTTAGGCGATTCACTTGATCAATTGTTTCTTGTTTTACATTGTTAAGAAAATCTTGATCGCCAGGATAAAAAGCACAAGCGTACATAAAATCTTGCCAAACCAACAAACCTTTTTCGTCGCATAATTCATAAAAATAATCGTCCTCATAAATTCCACCACCCCAAATACGAATCATATTCATATTGGCTTCAACCGAACTATTTATCAACTTTTCATAATCATTTTTTGAAACTCGTGAAACAAAATTATCTTGCGGAATATAATTTGCACCTTTCATATAAGTTGGAATTCCATTCACTTTAAAATAAAACCTAGAGCCAACTTCGTCTTTTTCTTGTACCAATTCTATCGTACGTAAACCAAATTTTAAATACTTAGATATTTGTTCATTCCCTTGTTTAATTTTGAATTGATAATCGTATAAATACTGTTTGCCCATTCCATTTGGCCACCATAATTTTGGATTGTGAATCGTTTCATCAATCGAAAAATGATTAATTCCTTTGGTTAATTTTTGAGTGATTATTTTCTGATTAAAATTAATTTCTACAGCTGTATTTTGTTCCGATTGGATAATAAATTTAAACTTTACTTTCGCTTGATTTTTATCCAATTTGATAATTTCATAAGACAAGTCATTCAGTTTTAAATTATTCCAAGAAATAAGTTCAATTGGTTTATAAATCGCAACCGTAGTCAATCTGATCCCCAATCCCAACCATACTGATATTGCGCTTTTCGAGTAAAAACACGCTCACCTTCTGGTAATTTATATGGAAGAAGATTTGCTAATCGTTTTCCTTCATTAGGCGACGATTTGAATTGTATTTCGAGAATTTTTTTTATCTTTCAGTAAATCTTTGATCGAAAATTCTCACATTCGAAACATATTAATCTCATCCAGAATTAATTTTCAGTTCAGAAAAACTTTTGCATATGTATCCAATCCATTAAATTTTAACTGAATGTTTTGCGCTTTTCGTTCGGCTTCAGTCAAATCAAAAGAAGTTTTGTAGTTCCAATCTTCGTTTTCTACCCATTGCACTTTTGCATCATTAACGTCTTTGTAAGGATTTGGAATAATATTATTTAACATCAAATCGGTATGAACAGAACCAGGAATCTCAGCTTTCAGCCATTTTGAATCTCCTTTTTGTTGAAAAGTCCAATTCTCTAAATTCAAATTTCGAGTCGTTTGAGCAGAAAGTTGAATAAATGTAAAAAAAGTAATAACAAAAAATAGTAATCTCCTCATTTTGTGCTGATTTTCATAAGGATAAAATTAGGTTTAAAATTCATATAAACACAAAAGAGATTATTAAAAACAATTTCTTTTGTTGAATACATAATATAGGCTTCGTTAATTATGGGAATAACGAATATGCTAAACTTAGGTTGACTCGGCTATATTTGAATTTCAGAAAAAAGCAACTGATTATTCAATCGATTTGTACAATCAAGATCAAGCGGAAACTACAAAAAAATGGAAATGATTCTTCTATCAATTTAAAACAAGTTATGCGAGAAGAAAATTTAATGGATTATGATTTTGAAAGTGCTAAATTTAGAATTCAAGAATTACATTCAAACTTTTTCAAAACGCTAAACGAGCATTCTAAGCAAAAACTAACACCTCTTAATTTGAAATATTGTTCGTATATCTATCTTGGTTTAGACACCAAACAAATTGCAACTCTTCTTAATATTGAACCAAAAAGTGTACGAATAACAAAGTATCGTTTGAAACAAAAATTTGGTCTAGTAAAAGAAGATAAATTATATACTTTTTTTCATCGGATAATTGCCTAGATTTATTTTTTAGTAAAAAACACACTTCAACTCTCGTTAATTTATTAAAATATAATTCATAATATTTTTCAAAATACTTGCAGTCTGCACGGAAAAGATTATTTTTGCCTATTCGACAAATAGAATATGAAAAATATCCGTAATTTCTGTATTATCGCCCATATTGACCATGGTAAAAGTACCTTGGCCGATCGTTTATTGCAAGTAACAAACACGATTTCTGATCGTGAGTTACAAAATCAAACTTTAGACGATATGGATTTGGAACGCGAACGCGGAATCACAATTAAATCGCACGCCATCCAAATGGAATATGAAAAAGATGGTGAAAAATATATTTTAAATTTAATTGACACTCCTGGTCACGTAGATTTTTCTTACGAGGTTTCTCGTTCGATTGCCGCTTGTGAAGGAGCTTTGTTAATTGTAGATGCTGCACAAAGTATACAAGCACAAACCATTTCTAACCTTTATTTGGCTTTAGAAAATGATTTGGAAATCATTCCAGTTTTGAACAAAATCGATTTACCTTCTGCAAATCCAGAAGAAGTAACAGACGATATTGTTGATTTGATTGGTTGTGATCCCGAAGATGTTTTGCGTGTAAGTGGAAAAACAGGTGAAGGTGTGTTAGAATTGTTACACACAATTATCGAGAAAGTTCCTGCACCAGTTGGTGATCCAGATGCACCGTTACAAGCCTTGATTTTTGACTCTGTTTATAATCCTTTCCGAGGAATTGAAGCTTTTTACAAAGTGGTAAATGGAGAAATCAAAAAAGGAGATCAAGTAAAATTTATGGCTACTAACAAAAAATATGGTGCCGATGAAATTGGAACATTAAAACTGAATCAAGTTGAGAAGAAAGTCATTAAAACTGGAGATGTAGGTTATATTATTTCTGGAATTAAAGAAGCTTCTGAGGTAAAAGTTGGAGATACAATTACATTAGTTGAAAATCCTGCAAGCGAAGCTATTGATGGTTTCGAGGAAGTAAAACCAATGGTTTTCGCTGGTATTTATCCGGTTGACACAGAAGATTACGAAGATTTGCGTGCTTCTATCGAAAAGTTACGTTTGAATGATGCTTCATTAACTTTTGAAGCTGAATCTTCTGCTGCTTTAGGTTTCGGTTTCCGTTGTGGATTCTTAGGAATGTTACACTTAGAAATTATTCAGGAGCGTTTAGAACGTGAGTTCAACATGACGGTAATTACAACTGTTCCTAACGTTTCGTATGAAGCGTACTTGGAAAAAGATCCAGAAAAAATGATTCCGGTTCATAATCCATCTGAATTACCAGATCCATCAGGATTAAATCGTGTTGAAGAACCATATATTCGAGCAGCAATCATTACAAAATCTGAATTCGTAGGTCCTGTAATGAGTTTATGTATTGAGAAACGTGGTGAATTACAATCTCAAAACTATTTAACTCAACATAGAGTAGAAATGATTTTCAATATGCCTTTGGCTGAAGTTGTTTTCGATTTTTATGATCGATTAAAATCTATTTCAAAAGGATATGCATCGTTTGATTATGCACCTTCTGGAATGAAAGCTTCAAAATTGGTAAAAGTTGACATCATGATTAACGGTGAAGTTGTAGATGCTTTATCTGCCTTAATTCACGTTGATAATGCCTACAATATTGGAAAGAAAATGTGTGAAAAATTACGCGAATTAATTCCTCGTCAACAGTTTGATATTCCAATTCAAGCCGCGATTGGTGCAAAAATTATTGCGCGTGAAACAATCAAAGCATTACGTAAAGACGTTACTGCAAAATGTTATGGTGGTGATATTTCTCGTAAACGTAAGTTATTAGAAAAACAAAAAGCTGGTAAGAAGAAAATGCGTCAAATTGGACGTGTAGAAGTTCCCCAATCTGCATTCTTAGCTGTTTTGAAATTGAATGATTAAAATTCTTTTTATATACCAAAAGCCGTTCTAATGAACGGCTTTTTTTGTAACAATTGGTAAAATATTTATACTAATAAATTAAGCATCAACATTATGAAAAATTTATTAAAATTAGAGCAATTAGCAATTTTAATTGTAACGCTAATCATCTATTATAAACTTGATTATTCCTTGTTTTTGTTTGCAATTCTTTTTCTTGCTCCCGATATTTTTATGTTGGGTTATCTTTTTGGAAATAAGATTGGCGCAATATCTTATAATTTTATTCATAATTATTTTACGACAATTTCATTGATTCTCATTGGTTATTTTTTACACATTGAATGGTGTTTAATGATTGGATTAATTTTTTCCGCTCATATTGCGTTAGATCGTTTTTTAGGATTTGGTCTCAAAAAATATGATGGTTTCAAATCCACTCATTTAGATAATTTATAACATCACAACCTCATCTGTTGAACCTTTTTCTAAAATTTCTGAAATACTTCGCATCGTAATTTCTGAAATTTGTTCCAACGCTTCTTGTGTAAAAAAAGCTTGATGCGCAGTTACCAAAACATTTGGAAAACTCATCAATCGCTGAATCATGTCATCCTGAATAATTTCTGCTGATAAATCTTTGAAGAATAATTTTTCTTCTTGTTCATAAACATCAATTCCCAAATAACCAATTTTATGATTTTTTAAAGCTTCAATCGCTTCATGTGTATTGATTAATCCACCTCTACTCGTATTAATAATCGTTACGCCATCTTTCATCATCGCAATCGTTTCTTGATTAATCATGTAATGATTTTCTGGCGTCAGCGGACAATGCAACGAAATAATATCTGAAGTTTTAAACAACTTATCCAGCTCAACATATTCCACGCCATTATTCATCAATTCTTGATCTGGATACAAATCATAAGCAATAATCTTACATCCAAAACCTTTCGCAATATTGATAAAAGCCTTTCCTATTTTTCCTGTTCCAACAATTCCAATCGTCTTCTGAAAAAGATTAAAACCAAGTAAACCGTTCAATGCAAAATTTTGTTCACGAACACGATTATAAGCTTTATGTGTTTTTCGATTCAATGTTAACAACATCGCCATTGTATGTTCAGCAACAGCCTCGGGAGAATATGCAGGAACACGACAAATTTTAATTCCAAATTCTTTCGCAGCTTCCAAATCGACATTATTAAAACCAGCACATCTCAATGCAATAATTTTAACGCCTTTTTTTGCTAAAATTTCAATAACTTGTCGGTTCACTTTATCATTCACAAACACACAAACAGCATGCTCATCTTCAATCGCGTTTACGATATGCGGACCTAAATGTGTTTCATAAAAATTAAGTTCAAAACCGTAATTTTTATTTTCAGCCTCAAAAAAAGTTTTGTCATAAGGCTTAGACGAAAAGAAAGCTATTTTCATTGAATTATTTTTAACTAATTTATGTTTTTAATTAATTGTAATTTACTTTCTACTTGATTATTATAAAATTTTAAATCATTCAAAATTAATTCATCCTCTATTTTTGATATTTTATTAAAAGCTATAAGCTGATGAATAAAAATTTCTAACTTCGTGAAAATTCAAATTCACACATGAAAAATATACTTTTATCAACGATTACATTAGCTTCTTTTACAGCTTTTGGACAAAATATTTCGAATCAAGCTATTGATAAAGTCACAGAAAATGCAATGAAAGCATTTGATGTTCCTGGAATGTCTGTTGCGGTTATCAAAGACAGGACAATTGTGCATTCGAAAGGTTATGGCGTAAAATCTCTTAAAACGGGAGAAAAAGTTCAGTCGAATACAAATTTTGGCATTGCTTCTAACTCGAAAGCTTTTACAGCAGCTGCTTTGGCGATTTTGGTTGATGAAGGAAATATAAAGTGGGATGATAAAGTGATTACGCACATTCCTGAATTCAAGATGTACAACGATTATGTAACCAAAGAGTTTACAATTCGTGATTTATTAACGCATCGAAGTGGATTAGGTTTGGGTGCTGGAGATTTGATGGTTTGGCCTGATGGACATAATTTCACTCCAAAAGATATTATTTCTAATATTCAGTTTTTAAAACCAGTTTCAGATTTCCGTGTAAAATATGATTACGATAATTTATTATACATTATTGCAGGAGTTGTGATTGAAAGAGTTTCGGGGCAATCTTGGACAGATTTTGTAACAAAAAGATTGTTGGAACCAATTGGAATGACGAATACTGCAGCGAATTGGCATTTGCTAAAAGACAAGAAAAATGCAATTAATCCGCACGTTCCAATTGACGGAAAATTACAAGTGATTGATCGTTATACGAACACCATTTTTGATGCAGCTGCAGGAATTTATTCGAATGTAGATGATCTTGCAAAATGGTTGCAATTCAATTTAGATAAAGGAAAAGTGAATGGAAAACAAATTATTTCGGAAAAACAAATGAACGAAATGATTACACCACAAACTTTACAACCAAATCGTACTACTCCACCTTATAATTCATTATTCAAAGCGTATGGTTTGGGATGGCAATTGCAGGATATGAACGGAAAATTGGAAGTTTCGCATACTGGTGGATTGGAAGGAATTGTAACACAAACGATGTTTTATCCTCAAGAAAAATTAGGAATTGTGATTTTGACTAACCAACAATCGGGTGCAGCTTTCCGAGCAATTTCGAATACAATCAAAGATTTTTACTTAAAAAATCCATCTACAGATTGGGTAAAAACGTATGATGATATGATGAAGAAAAATGTGGAAGAAGCCGATGTTATTACTGATGAAGTTTGGAAAACAGTTGAAGCAAATCAAAAAAATAAAGCCATCAAATTTGATTCAAAAAGCGTAATCGGAACGTATAAAGACAATTGGTTTGGTGATGTTGTAATTTATGAAAAGAAAGGAAAAATCATTTTTGAATCGAAACGTTCGCCTCAATTAACTGGTGAAATGTCATTTTACAAAGACAATACTTTTGCAGTAAAATGGTACAATCGTTATTTCCATGCAGACGCTTTTGTTTATGCAGAAATGAAAGATGGAAAAATGACAGGTTTCAAAATGAGAGCCATTTCTCCGTTAACAGATTTCAGTTACGATTTCCAAGATTTAGATTTTACGAGAAAATAAATTTTAATAAATACTAATCAATTACGAAGTTCGAAATTCGAACTTCGTTTTTTCTATTAAAAATGAAATTCAAAGGTTACGCATATGGGCTAATATCGTCCATATCTTATGGATTAATTCCATTATTTATCCTTCCTATAAAACAAGCAAATTTTTCGATGGATACCACATTATTCTATCGATTCTTTTTTTCTGCATTGATTGTCGGAACATATTTATTCATCAAAAAACAATCATTCAAAATAGATGTGAAACAGATTCCATTTTTAATCATTTTAGGATTATTGTACGGAATCTCAGCGGATGCCTTATTTTTAGGTTATGATTATTTAACTCCTGGAATTGCCTCCACATTATTATTCGTTTATCCGTTGATTGTTGCCATCATAATGGCTGTTTTCTTCAAAGAAAGAATTACAATTTCAACTATTGTAGCCATTGTTTTTGTACTGGCTGGTGTAATTTTACTAAGTTTCAAAGAAGGAAAATTCGAGCTAAATCCAATCGGATTAGGAATTGTTTTTATCAGTGCTTTGGGTTACGGATTATATATTGTGACAGTCAACAAATCGAAAGTACGAGATATAAAAGGCTTTACATTAAGCTTTTATTCGTTTCTATTTACAACGATTTATTACGCAACAAAATGATTATTCACAAAGAATCCTTCATTTTACCATCATTAGAATTAACCTTCAACTTTTTTATATTTGCGTTTGTTACGACAGTTGTTTCGAGCATCGCTTTGATTTATGCAATTAAAAACATTGGTTCTACAGCCACTTCTATTCTTGGCGCATCAGAACCTGTGGTTGCCGTTGCTGTAAGTGTTATGATCTTTGGTGAAGATTTTTCGTTGAGTTTGGCTTTAGGAATTTTTATGATTATTCTAGGCGTGACTCTGAATGTAATTGGTGATGCATATCAACAAAAAAGATTGAAGTAATTGTAAATCCTATTTTTAACTTTGCATCAATGAAACAGAAATTTAATCCTGAAGGTTGGAATCGTATAGAGCATTTTAATATGTTCTCGAAAATGGATAATCCGTATGTCGGAGTTGTTGCGGAGGTTGAATGTTCTAAAGCGTACAAATTTGCCAAAGCAAATAAATTGTCTTTTTTCGCAGTCTATTTACATTGCTCGATGTTGGCAGAAAATAAGATTAATGAGTTTAAATATCGCATCGAAGATGATGAAATTTTTGTGTACGATCATTTAGATTGCGGAACAACAATTGGTAGAAAAGACGGAACTTTTGGTTTTGCGTTGATGAATTTTACCGAAGATTTTAATGCATTTAACGCACAACTTCAAGAGCAAATACAAAGTGTAGAAAATTCGGTTGGTTTGCACATCAAAAATGAAGAAATTACCATTGGCTTGGTTCGTCATTCTACGTTTCCATGGTCGAGATTTACGGGATTAGTGCAACCAAGTAACTTTGGAACAGGAGAATCTATTCCGCGAATTATTTTTGGAAAAGCGTATACGCAAAACGATAAAATGTATATGCCTGTTTCGGTTGAGGCGAATCATGGTTTTGTAGATGGTTTTCATTTGGCAAATTATCTGCAAGAATTTGAAAAAGAATTAGGTAAATATTAGAAATAGTAAAAACGAATTTCGAGTTTCGAAATTCGTTTTTTTTATGGTTTATTCTGATTCTGTTTGTGGTTCATTTATTGGTTCAGGTAAAATTATCTTAATATTTGGAAAATATTTTTTATCTTCTTCTAAAATAAAATCTTTATCATACTCGTAATAATGTGATAATCTTTGCAAAATAAATTGATTAGATTCTAAATCTCTTTGAAATCTAATTTTATAACCTTTTATTTCATCTTCAAAAATATCAGTTTCTTCAAAAGGTACTTTAATTGCTTTATTTATATCTACAAATCCTTCAACAATTTTATCATCTTGATTGACTATTAATTTATAAATTATACCATTTATTTTAGTTTGTAAATATTTGTAATCACTATTCAAATTAATTTCTTTTGTTTCAGAAATATAAATGTACAAGTTATCCTCTGTAAAAATAATTCCTATATTTTCGACATTCAGATGATTTGATTTAGCTATTATAGTTGCTTGTTCTAATGCTTGATAAAAATTTTTATTTTTGATTTCTTTTGGAATCGAATTAATCTTGTTTGTTTGACAACCAAAGAAAAACAAAAGAATTAAAACTGAATAAATATATTTCATACAAGTGTTTTAATTAAAGATAATCAATTCACTGCAACTTTTTTATTTAGTTTTTTTGACCAAGAAAAAATATAAATCGTTCCGATAATTGAAGGCACAATCCAAAAATAAATATTATCTCCAAATCCAGCGCCTGCAACCAAAAACGCTGTTACTGAAGCGATATAAGCACCAACCATTTTTCCAACATGATTCATTGTCCATTTTTTATAATTCTCTGGATTCTTGTAAAAAATAAAATCTCGATAAGACATAAATCCTCCTAAAAATCCAAAAATTAAATACAATAATCCAATAGAATTGTTTGTAAAAAGTGGAAGTAATCCAAAAACAATCATCACAATAGATGTGATAAACATTGTTCCAGAAATGATTTTATCTAAATTATTCGAATAATTTTTGCGTTTATAATTCAGTATTCTATTTCCGATCAAAATCATGTAAATCGTGAAAATACCAATCATTAAAAGGAAAGAGTTGTGGTGATTTGGGAAAGCACAAATGATTAACGAAAGAATAGAACTGACTAACATACCAATCGAAAATATTTTTCCCACTTTTTTATGTGTCGAATTTCCTTTTTTTATGATCATAACAGCAGTTCCAGCAACTAAACCAATTCCTCCGAAAAATGCGTGAATGTAAATAATGATTTTGACTAAATTTTCCATAATGTGTTTATTTATTATGGAATAAAATTAAGTGAAGTCTTTTTTAATTTTAAAAATTATTAACCGAATTGTCGAATTTTACGGATGAATTGTATTACTCTTTTGTTTTCACTATTTCGATAGCATCATTCATCAAATCGAACTCGTAACCTTTGTATGCTAAATATGCTTTTACTTTGTTTATTTTCTTGAAAGATTCGCGCTCAGAAGCTAATAAATTGAACTTTTTCTGCGTTAAATGCAATAAATTATTCCAATATTTATCCAAATCAATTTCCTCCTTAAATGCTTTTTCAATTAATTTTTGATCAATTTGACGCATTTTTAATTCTTGACGAAGACGATTTCTTCCCCACATTTTTTGATTGACTTTTCCTCGAACAAAATTATGAACAAATCGTTCTTCATTCAGGAATCCGTAATGAATTAACTTAAAAAGAATCTCATCTTTCGCTTCTGGAATCAAATCAAAATCGCGTAGTTTTTTTTCCACTTCCCAATGACAACGATCTTGATAAAGACAATATTTTGCCATTTTATCTTTGATTTCATCAATCGTATAAATCTTTTTTGGGTTGTCTTTAGAGAAATTCATGTAACAAAGTTAAGATTTTAATAAGAGAATTAGAAAATGTAAGATGATCAACATCTTTTATCGCTAACCATAACAAAATATTTATATGAAACAATAAGTGGTTTAATAATTTATATATTTGCTGATAACTATTATATCTAAACTATTGAAAACTTCAAGAATATCAATCCTTGATGGATTACGCGTATTTGCAATTCTTATTGTAATTATATCTCATTATTTACATAAATACGATTTACATGGAAATCAATTTCTAGAATTTGTACAAAATTATGGTTATTTTGGAGTTCCATTTTTCTTTGTAATATCAGGATTTGTTATTTTATACTCTCTTGAAACAACAAATAGTTACAAAGATTTTTTGAAAAAAAGATATATTAGATTAGCTCCAGGAATGTTAATTTGTTCTATTATTACATTCAGTTTTTTTAAATTTATATACACTGGAGATGGTTATACTAATTCCAAATCTTTCGCAAATTTATTGATTGCAAATACCTTTATAGACCCCCACGTATTTAATTTACCATCTGGAACTATTAAATATTACTACATTGATGGATCTTATTGGAGTCTCTGGGTTGAAGTTTGTTTTTATTTATTAATAGGTTTTTTATATTTCAAAAATCGACAAAATTATATCCAAAACTTTGTACTTATTTGTGCCATTGGCTTTCCTATTTATTTTATTTTAAGTAGTAGTTTTGTTCATAAATTTTTAGAACCATATCTAAGTACGCCAACCTTAGATTACCTAAAATTAATAAGTAGATGTTTGGTATTATTTAGAGAATGTTTTTGGTTTATGATAGGTATTTTTTTATATAAATTATATCATGATAAGACAGATAAAAAATACATCTTATATATACTTATTTGTGGTATTATATTAGTTTTACAAGATAAGTTAGACATAGGGTTTTCATTTTTAACAATCTTTACTCTTGCTATTTATTTTACCTTTATATATCAACCAAAATACCTTAATTTCTTAACAAACCCTATCATCACAAAAATAGGAGTTAGTTCTTATTCAATATACCTTATTCACAGTTATTTAGGATTAGGAATTATCGAAATGTACAATCATCACATAGGTAGAGAATCGTATGTTATTTACTTTGTTATGATTATTTCAGTAATACTATTTGGACTTTTTAGTTATAAATATTTAGAAAGACCAATTTCAAATTTTATAAAAAAGATCTTATTTAAATAAAAAACTGAATCATTTCTGATTCAGTTTTTTATTATTTATTTTAAATAGTTGAAGGAAAAAATATGAACTTCTCAATTCTAATTTCTCACATCTCAATACTATTTTATTAAGCTTTTTGTAATTCTGCAATATATTCCGTTGGATTCTCAGCATTGAAAACTGCCGAACCAGCAACTAAAGCATCTGCACCAGCTTCTACCAATTTTGATGCATTTTGTACTCCAACTCCTCCATCAATTTCGATGATAACATTTGCATTTGCTTCTGTAATCATTTTTTTCAATTTAGAAACTTTGTTGTAAGTATTTTCAATGAATTTTTGACCTCCAAAACCAGGATTAACACTCATGATTAGAACTAAATCTAAATCGTTAATCACATCTTCTAAAACAGATACTGGTGTATGCGGATTAAGCGCCACTCCTGCTTTCATTCCTTCTGCTTTTATAGCCTGAATTGTACGATGTAAATGTGTACACGCTTCGTAATGTACCGTTAAAATATCTGCGCCAACTTGTTTGAAAGTTGAGATGTAACGATCTGGATCAACAATCATTAAATGTACATCCAAAACTTTATCTGTTAACGAATTTATTTTCTCAATAATTGGCATTCCGTAAGAGATATTCGGAACAAAAACGCCGTCCATTACATCTAAATGAAACCATTCGGCTTGAGAATTATTAACCATTTCGATGTCTTTTGCTAAATTTCCGAAATCGGCTGCTAAAATTGATGGTGCTACTATTGGCATAATCTTATTTGTTGTTTGTTTGTATTTTGTGGTGCAAAGGTAATGAAATAAAAAAATCGTTGAAAACTCAACGATTTATATTTTTTTAGAAATTGTAACCAACTCGAAAGCCTAAGTCTAAGGCAACTCCTGTATTTGTACTCTTTACTTCTGATGTTGTATAATTATCAAAATCATAGTTTGTATATGTTTCTTGATAAAGAGAAAGTCCTAATCCCGTATAAAACTCATAAAAAAAGTTTTGAGCAAAAGAACGTTTAAATCCATAATTGAACGTAATAGAACCTTGTGGATTAACACCTAAATTATCACTATTAGAAATTGTTAACCAATCTGGCGTATAAGTTCCTTTTACAGCAATATAATTCCCAGAATTATTTTTGGTATTTTTTCCTTTGTCAATTCTTCGGTCAAAATTATAATAATAACGTCCTTCTAAAGCTATATTTGTGGTCAAAATATACTCAAAATCACTCCCATAAAAATCGCTATAACTGTATTTAAAACCTCCCAAATAGTCTAAAGATCCTACAGCTGTAAAATTTTCGGATAAAGCTTTTTCATATTGAATTCCGATTCCAATAAAACTAACGTTTGCATTAAACAAATCTGTTGCTTTTTCTTGAGCAAATAGTGAAGTTGATAATAAGAGAGTAAATAATAGTTTTTTCATTTTCAGTGTTAATTAATACAATACGAATATAACAGAAAAAATGATTCAGTAAAATTATTTTTAATCCAAGAAAACTCTATTATCAATAAAGTTATAAGGTTCTTCGTCTTTCAATTCTTCGTTGATAATAAAATGAATCGAATCTTTTGACATAAAAATATAAGTGTAAATATCTGCCATTTCATCAGAATCTCTAAACTCATAATATTCATCACCAATAGTACACCAAACGCCTTCATCTTCAGAAAATGTAACGCAATCATCACTGTGAATGGTCTTAAAGTTAACTGTCATTGTACCGTCAACTTTTCTATTGACCATCCAACTATTTGTTTCACCTTTAAAAAATTTCCCATGATCGGTTCCAGACCAAATTCCAACAAATCGTTCATCTACATCCATAGATTTTATAAATTCTTTAATTTGTTTTTGATCTGTTTTATTCATCATAATTTCTATATTAAAATTAGCTTAAAAGTAGCCAATCTATACTTCTTCTCATCTCAAAAAGACTTAATTTGCAGCTCGGGATAAAAAAACAAATTTATGGAAAATAATATGCTTAATCAACATCCAGCAGATATTGCCGAACAATTAACTGCACTGAACGTAAAAGAAAGAAATATCGCTTTTTACTCGCTTTCGAATGATGATAAAGTTGAAGTATTCTCCTATTTTGAGCCCGATATTCAGTACGAAATTGTAAAAAGTTTGACGGACGAAGATTTAGCTGAAGTTTTGAACAATCTTGATCCTGATGACCGAACAGAACTTTTTGAAAATTTCCCAGATCAATTAATCAAACATTCCATTAATCTTTTAAATCCTGAAGAACGCGCTACAGCACTGAATTTGATTGGATACAAAGAAGATTCGATTGCGCGTTTGATGACGCCAAATTATATTCAGGTAAAAGAACATTATACGGTAAAACAAGTTTTGGCGCATATCAAAAAATATGGAAAGAAAGCGGAAACGTTGACGTATATTTTTATTGTTGATGGAAAAAATAGATTAATTGATGATTTAAAAATTGGCGAAATTCTTTTGGCTGATGAAGATACTAAAGTTGAAGATTTGATCGATCATAATTTTGTTTCAATCAAGACGACGACTCCTTTAGAGGAAGCCTTAGAAGTTTTTGATAAATACGATCGTTCTGCGATGCCAATTGTGACAGAAAATGATGTTTTGGTCGGAATTGTAACCTTCGACGACATCTTGGACCGAATGAAAATGCGTGATACAGAAGATATTCAGAAATTTGGAGGTATGGAAGAATTGGATGTTTCGTATACTAAAACACCTATTGCGGAATTAATCAAAAAGCGCGCAGGTTGGCTGGTTATCTTATTTATTGGCGAAATGTTTACTGCTTCTGCTATGAGTTATTATGACCAAGAAATCGAAAAAGCGGTTGTGTTGGCTTTATTTGTTCCATTGATTATTTCGAGTGGTGGAAATTCTGGTTCTCAAGCGGCTTCACTAATTATCCGAGCAATGGCTTTGGGTGAATTGAAACTAAAAGATTGGTGGTATGTAATGAAGAAAGAGTTTGCTTCGGGATTAATCTTAGGTGCAATTCTAGGATTTGTTGGTTTTATCAGAATCTTAATTTGGCAAAAAACTGGAATTTATAGTTATGGAGAATATTGGCTATATGTAGCTTTAACAGTCGCTTTATCTTTAATCGTCATTGTTTTATGGGGAACACTTTCTGGATCTTTAGTTCCATTTATTTTGAGAAAAATTGGATTTGATCCCGCAACAGCATCCTCGCCTTTCGTCGCAACCTTGGTTGATGTTTCAGGATTGATTATTTATTTTACAATTGCTGCAATTTTACTAAGCGGAAAATTATTATAACAAAAAACTCCAACTAAATTTAGTTGGAGTTTTTCATTTATTTTTTTCTTGTATCAATAAATTCGTACGTTTCATTTTCTTGTTCAAAAGCCATATTAAATGCTTTAAACTTTATCTGATTTTCATTTAAAATCTGAAACTCATAAACATCTGTTGATTCAGAATCTTCGTGGTATTCGTAAAACTTATTATCTTTTACCCACCATTTTCCTTTTTCTATAGAATTTTCTGTTTTTCTTCCTTTCATTTTAGTTTTAAAATCCAAAACAAAAGTTCCGTCTGCATTTCTTGTCATTGCCCATTCTTTAGATAATCCTTTCACTTGATTATCTTTTTCCGAACCTATCCAAATACCTACAAAACGTTCGTCTGCTTCACCATCTGTCTGATCATATGCAAACCCATCTACAGAGCTTTCCATATCAAAGATTTTTTTCATGGTTTTAGCTTTATATACAGAATACTTTTCTTCATAATAATCTGTCAAATTATTACTTTTTTCTTCTGAATATTTAGTCGTTTTAAAACCTCTTGGTAATTTTCCTTTTTCTAATCTATACTCAATTTTATTTTCATTGATTTTATACAAATAAATATCATTGAAGTTTAATTCATTTCCTTCCTCAAAATACTGATTATTATCTGTCCACCAAGTTCCTGTTTCTTTTGCATAAATAGAATCTCGACCACTCAACAACTCAAAATATAAAATAAATGTTCCATCATTTTTACGGTTGATTAACCATTTTCCATCAATAGGATCAGCTTTTGTTTTAGGAATTGAAGAAGACCAAAATCCAACTAAATTTTGATCAACTTTCTTTTGACCGAAAGTATAAGTTGAAAAAAGTATAAGAGTAAATAGTAAAATAAAGTTTCTCATAAAGTGTTTTAGTATTTATAAAAAAAGCAGCTTATTTAGCTGCTTTCTTATGTTTCTATCGTCCAATATACGTTTTCAAAATCTTAGATCTTGAAGTATGTTTTAAACGACGAATTGCTTTTTCTTTAATTTGACGAACACGTTCTCTTGTTAAATCAAACGTTTCTCCAATTTCTTCTAACGTCATTGGATGTTGACCGTTTAATCCGAAGTATAAACGAATTAAATCAGCTTCGCGAGGCGTTAATGTTTGTAATGCACGCTCAATCTCTACACGTAAAGATTCAATCATCAATTGAACGTCTGGAGATGGAGATTCACCAATGTTTAATACATCGTATAAGTTAGAATCTTCTCCTTCTACTAATGGTGCGTCCATTGAGACGTGACGACCAGAGTTTTTCATCGACTCTTTTACATCACCTTCAGACATATCCAAAACTTCAGAAATTTCTTCTGCAGATGGAGCACGTTCATGTTCTTGCTCTAATAAAGCATAGGCTTTATTAATTTTATTGATCGATCCAATTTTATTTAATGGTAAACGTACAATACGAGATTGCTCTGCTAATGCTTGTAAGATAGATTGACGAATCCACCAAACTGCATACGAGATAAATTTGAAACCACGTGTTTCGTCAAAACGTTGTGCAGCTTTAATCAAACCTAAATTTCCTTCATTAATTAAATCTGGTAAACTTAAACCTTGATTTTGATATTGTTTCGCAACAGATACCACGAAACGTAAGTTTGCTTTTGTTAATTTTTCTAAGGCAACACGATCTCCTGCTTTGATACGTTGTGCTAACTCTACTTCCTCCTCCGCTGTAATCAAATCTACTTTACCAATCTCTTGTAAGTATTTATCCAACGACGCAGTTTCACGATTTGTTACCTGCTTTGTAATTTTAAGCTGTCTCATTTAACTAAAACCCTCCTATTATTAATGATTATTATCGATTTCTTTTGGCATTTTATCAACACCACTATATATGTATACGCAGATAACTGAAAAAGGTTACAAAATATTGTAAATTATTTCAGAATTAATATCTTAAAACTTCGTAAATCATTTGAGCAGAGAGTTTCGCTGTCGAGTTATCAACATCAAAAAGCGAATTATATTCAACTAAATCAAATATTTTCACTTTGTTTGAGTTCATTAGAACCTTCAAAATATATTTAACCTGAAAAGGTGTCAAACCATTAATTGTCGTTGCACTTACACCTGGCGCATAAGCTGCATCAAAAACATCCATATCCAACGAAACATAAAGCACATCAAATTGTTGAACAATCGTTTTCAAATCATCTAATACTTTATTCAAATTGAAATGCACTTCATCTGCCAAAATAAAATTAACTCCTATATTTTCAGCACGTTGAAATAATGCTTTCGTATTTCCTAATTCTTGAATACCGATTGGAATATAATTGAACTTCATTTCATTTTCTTCGCAATACTTTGCCATTTCGTAAAAAGGCGTTCCAGAAGTTGATTGCGGATTTGGCGTTCTCAAATCAAAATGCGCATCAAGATTGATAATTCCAATATTTTTGTATGATTTTGCTAAAGCCAAAAAATCACCCAAAGCTGTTTCGTGTCCACCACCAATTACAATCGGAAAATGATTTTGTTGGATAATTTTATCCACTTGATTGATTTGTTCTTCACGTGCAGATTCTAAATTATTATCATCACAATGAATATTTCCAGCATCAAAAATAAAATCAGTTTCGGAAAAATGTAAAGGTAAATTCGCCAAACTTTTTCGAATCAAATCTGGTGAATCTTTCGCACCAATTCTACCCTTATTCCGTTTAACACCTTCTTCCGAACAAAATCCTAACAGTACTTTTGGTTGAACAGATGATGATTCAAATTTATCATAATCAGAAATTACTTGATGAATTCTTAAACCTAATTCTCCATCTTCAGAATCAATTCTTCCTGTCCAAATTTCTTGATTAAATGGTGTTTTTTGCATGATTAATAAAATTTAGGTAACGACAATTTATATTTTACAGTTACAATACGAATCGCAGCGATAATAGCTCCCGAAACAATGAAATTGATATTACGATCTAATCCAAAATTATCAAAAATTAAATACATCACACCTCCTGCGATACATGCCATTGCATAAATTTCTTTCACAAAAACTGTAGGCGTTTTATTCATCAAAACATCGCGCAACATACCACCCATTACAGCGGTCATCATTCCCATCATCACAGAAATAAAATTGTTTGCACCCAAAGAATGTGCTTTCTCTAAACCTACTATTGTAAATAAAGCAATTCCTAATGTGTCGAAAAGCATTAATGTTACTCTTAACCGTGAAAAATATTTGAAAAATAATCCTGCCAATAAAATTCCAGCAAAAACTGCGTAAATGACATTCATATCATTTATCCAAACTAACGGATAACTGTTAAGGAATAAATCGCGTAAAGTTCCGCCACCAACAGCCGTTATAAAAGCAAAGCAAGCAATTCCGAACCAATCGTGTTTTTGTCTTTCATCTCCAGCTAAAGCACCAGAAATTGCGAACACAACTGTTCCGAATAATTCAAAAAAGTATTGAATTTCCATCTATAAAAAATTAGTTCGCTAAGATACGAATCTATAAATTAATGACTTTTAAACTTTGGTAATGATAAATTGTATTTAATTGCAACCAAACGAATTGCGACAATTACAGCTCCCGAAACAAAGAAATTAATATTACGATCAAGTCTCAATTTCCATAAAATCATATAAATAACTGCACCACAAAGACATGCAAACGCGTAAATTTCTTTCTTGAAAATAATAGGAACTTCGTTCAACATCATATCGCGAATAATGGATCCAAAAACCGCGGTGAACATTCCCATTACAGGAGCAATTACGGGATGAATTCCAAGATTCAAGGCTTTTTCTAAGCCAACAATCGTAAACAAAGCAATTCCTAATGTATCAAAAAGCATAAATGTTTTACGAAGTTTAAGTAAAGGCGTATAGAAAATTGCGGCTAAAATAACACCAATCCCTACCGCATAAATAAGATTCACATCCTTTATCCACATAATCTCAACGGAAAGTAAAATATCACGAATTGTACCGCCTCCAATTGAAGTTAGGAAAGCAATAAAGGTTACACCAAACCAATCGTTACCCGATTTTTCATCTGCAGCTAAAGCGCCCGAAATTCCAAAAAAAAGCGTACCAAATAATTCGAAAAAATATTGAATCTCCATTTCTATTGTATTAAATCATATTGTGTTGTGCTCTGTCAAAAATAAACACTTTTTCTTTTTTAACGATGTTTAAATATACAATCGAAAATAAAAAAAGACCAACACATTTGTTAGTCTTTTTGTTAATATTAATAATAATTTGTTTTTTCTAATTGTTTTTCATCAATCGGATCTTCATCCAAATAGCGTTCTAAACTATCATCCAACTCTTTCATCCAAGCTGTGTGATGTTTTTCTGCTTTCGTTTCGTCCATAACTGAGGTATAGGTTTTATCTCGATAAGTTAAAATATTTTCTTCTTTATCTTTTAACCAAGATTTGAACATATTAGCAACTTTATCCAAATCGAACATAGGATAATCAGTTAAATGAATTAAATCCTTCAAATAATCAGTTTGAAAATCAACATGATCATCAGCAGAAATCGATTGTTTTTCATAATCAACCCATTTCTGAATATCTTTTTGAATATCCTGTTTTGAAGGTAAATCAATTCGTCCCAAAATATAATCACGTGCAAACCATGCTTGTGCATCAAACATATTAAATGTGTAATATTGATCCTGCATTCCCAAAAATAACAATTGAGCATTAACATCTGATATTACACCTTTATACATTCCTTCTGGATACAAACAATTTTTTGTTTTTAGACGCAAATTATCTGGTAAAAACGGAAATTTGTGTTGATAACCTGTACACATAATCACTGCATCAAATTCTTTTGATGTTCCGTCTTTGAAAAATGCTTTCTTATCTTCAAAATGTGTGACCAAAGGCAATTCTTCTATTCCATTTGGCCATTTACAATCGATTGGATTTGTACGATAAGAAATTGTGACCGATTTAGTTCCGTGTTTATAGCATTGTACCGCAATATCCTCTGCCGAATAACTACTCCCAATCAATAAAATTTCTTTGCCTCTAAATGGATCAGCTCCACGGAAATCATGCGCATGCATTACATTTCCTGTATAATTCTCGATACCTTTAAAATAAGGCATATTTGGTGTAGAAAAATGCCCAGTTCCGACAATTAAATAATCGAAATACTCTTCGAACGTTTCATTTTTCTTTAAATCATCAAAAACAACGCGAAATTGTTTTTTATCCTCTACATAATCTACCCACCTTGCAACGGTATTAAACTGAATGTACTTTCGCGCATTACTTTGTTTAATTCTCCCTTCTATATAATCGAATAATACTTCTCTAGGTGGATAAGAAGATATTGTTTGCCCAAAGTGTTCAGAAAATGTATAATCTGCAAATTCTAAACATTCTTTTGGTCCATTCGACCATAAATATTTATACATACTGCCATGCAATGGCTCTCCGTATTTACCTACTCCTGTACGCCAAGTGTAGTTCCACA
This sequence comes from Empedobacter sp. UBA5036, assembly GCF_002415215.1. Lineage (NCBI taxonomy): Bacteria > Pseudomonadati > Bacteroidota > Flavobacteriia > Flavobacteriales > Weeksellaceae > Empedobacter > Empedobacter sp. UBA5036. Next base: position 1,212 of record NZ_DICC01000010.1, on the reverse strand, counting down.
TTCCTCCCCAGTTGTCTTGCTTCTCAAAACATTTAATTTCTGGAATTTTGTTACCTTTTTTCTCTTCTGACTCAAATGCTCTTAACATTGCCAAACCACTTGGTCCAGCCCCGATAATGCCTACTTTTAAACTCATGAATTGTTTTTAATTAAACTTATATGAACTACTCAACTATCTCTCGATAGTAATTGATTTTATGTCTGAAACGACCTGATATAGAAACTAACTTCTATAAAAACTGTGTAAAACAGAATAGAATGAGTAATCTAATGATTACAACATATAAAGAGATAGAAAACCTCTTGCTGAATAAATAAAATTTTATTCAAAATTAAATTATTCTTCAATGTACTAAAATTATAGCAGATGGACAAATATTAATAAAACATAATGATAAGCGTAATTATTATGGCGTTCCCTTCGGTCGGGCTATCCGTTCCAATCTTTTGTAGAAGAAGATTAGAAGTGATTATAGAAAATACAATTCTTACAAAAGGATTTCCACTACTATCCCTAACGCGGGTTTTAAGTTCTGAGTTATAAGTTTTGAGTAATAAGTTATAAGATGTAAGATTTAAGGCTTACAAGAATAGAAGTAAAAGTTGAAATATCCCCTTGAGGGGATTATAGGGGTGTCTTCGAGTTATGAATAGTAAGTTCTGAGTTAGTTGTAAAAAGGAAGCTTCTTGTTTTATAAAACATAGTTTGGAGATGCGTTGAAGTAAAACTTACATTTTACTTAATACTTTGTACATTGTACATTGTACAAAAAGTATAACCACAAAAAAAGCCTCAAGAAATAAATCTTGAGGCTTTTAATAAAAACTGGCGACGACCTACTCTCCCGTAAGTAACAGTACCATCGGCGCAGGCAGGCTTAACTTCTCTGTTCGGAATGGGAAGAGGTGAGCCCTGCAGCTATAGTCACCCTAATATTTTTGTATAGGTCTTAGTTCCTAGTATATTTTGACATTATTGAGTTTTTGTAGTATGTCTTATGTCTAATTGTATTAAGTTATTCTTAATACTTTGTACATAAGACATTTTACATTTATACAATCTTTTGGTATTACTTCATTAATCCAAATAAGATTAACTAACCTTCTCTATGACGATTAAATCAATCTTAGTATTTAATCTTTTTAATTGTTGATATTGCTATCATTATCTTTGATTCGTTGTACTTTTTAAGAAAAAGTCTATGGGTAATT